>CAWVVG010000303.1:0-4848 GCA_963932775.1 uncultured bacterium | reverse complement strand
CATCCGCATCCGCATCCGCATCCGCATCCGCATCCGCATCCGCATCCGCATCCGCTTCACCCGTGTCGTCCGCATCCGAATCCGCATCCGCATCCGAATCCGCATCAAAAAAGTCGGGAGAATCCGAATCCTTCCCATCAACCACGCACGCGCTCGAAAAACCAACCAGCAACAATAGAAACCGCATTTCCTCTCCTTGGGTCACAGGCCTGGACACTATCCGTTTCAGCCAGGGATCGGAGCCAAAATCAATACACAATACCCAACTGCAGTCTTAGTTCCAGGATTGTGGTAGCTATGCCGCTGGTCGCCTCGGAATACCACCACATCTCCGGTAGCCAGCTCGAACCGTTCCCCGCTGGCCGTCAACTCCAGGTTCCCACTCTCACAAGTGAGGTACTCCCGAGTGCCTCGGGTATGGGGAATTCCCACAAGGTGGGCACCAGCAGGGATCTCCAACCGTTCTAGGTCCAAGCCTCGAATTGGATCGGGCAACAACTTTCGAACGTTTACGGATCCCCGCTGGCGTTGAGGAAGATCTTCCGGTGAAAAATGCCGAGCGGTCGCCCGTGGCGGGGCCACAAGCTCCTCGATCAGCACCTGAAGCGCACTTGAAAGCCGCATCAGAACCGAAAGTGTAGGATTGGCAGATCCAGACTCAAGATGTGCCAATGTTGGACGGGGAATGCCTGCTATTGAAGCAAGCTGTGCTTGACTCAACCGCCTTGCAGAGCGCAATTGGCGGACGTTGAGAGCGAGGTTTGTTGATGCATTATCCACAACGTCTATATATTAACTTATGGCTCAGCATTGGTCAATATAGACATTATATCAACACTTCCGTTGGTTGGCCAGCCACAGCTTGGGTCGGATAAGGGCCATAAATGAACCGCCCCTTTCAAATAGGTGAAAATACTGTCCGAGGGATCGTCCTCGGGTTGCTCTTGGGGGCCACACTTCTTGCCGGCATTGAAAAACTGACCAGCAAATACGAAGAAGCACTGACGCAGATCGCCTCCGCACCTGCAGCCGCCGATGACCCCCACCCATTCTTGCTATGGGACCTGCCGCCCGGGGAGACCTTGGTCAACGGACAATCCATTCAGGTAAACAATGTGGGTGCCCGCGGACCGGAGGTTCAACAGACCAAGGCAGACAATGCACGTCGAATCTTGTTTCTTGGCGACAGTGTGGCCTTCGGGGAGAGCCTCGACCTCGACGATACATTCAGCATAAAATGCGTCGACGCTCTGGGCGGTGCGAGGGTCGGTATCGAGGGAGTTCTGATGGCAGTGCCGGACTATACCGTGCTCCAGCACCGCAATTTAATGAGCATGCGGGGCTGGAAACTGAGCCCAGATCTGGTGGTCATAACGGGCCCTGGCATTGAGATGAGCGTCTCCCGCTACGTCGACAAGGAAGTCATCTCACACTTCCGAAGTACCGACCCGACCCGAGCAAGGCTCGAGAAATTCGCGATATTCCGCGTGTTGGACCATCTGATCCGGGTCGGACACGGGAAAACCGCCGCCCAACGTCAGCAGGTGTTCAAGTCCGGGGTCCACGCCAACCAAATGGGCCGACCCCGTGTCGGAACCAACCTGTTCGCCAGCACCCTAGAGTTGCTCACCACCGAGGCGATCGATCGAGATGTGGAGGTCGTCTTCATCATCCTGCCGCTGCCCGCGGACCTAAACAATGGCCACCTCACAGACCGCGTCCATTTGTACCGAACCGCAATGATCAACGTCGCCAACCGACTCGGTATTCCGGTCGTGGATGGGCCCTCGGTCTTTAAGAAAAGTGTTCGCTCCTCCGAGCAACTCTTTCTCGGACCCCGACTGCTCACGGAATACGGACACCGGGTTCTCGGCCAGGCACTCAGCAAGAAACTTCGGCCCTGGATGCGAGGGCGCCCATTGATTGGACAAGGCATTGGCGGCGTCCTTCCGACCCTGGCGGAACCTGAAAACTTTATGAGCGACCAATGAGGCCCCCCCTACACCGCGTCGCAATCGCGATGCTGGGCGCTGCCGCCTCATTCGCCACCCTGAATCAGATCGAGCGATACCGCGCCACCGAAACGCCCAACGGATGGACACGCATTCAAGGAGAAGCCCTTCCGCTTGGCACTGTGGGACCCCGAGTTGCAGACAGTGCGTGGCGCTTGGGGCCCGATACCACTTGGCGTGCAGACGAAGCCTCGAAACAGATCTACACGCGATTTCAATTGGGTGAGGGCGCCACCTTGGGCATCAGTCTATCTGCAACCGAGGGCACAGGAACCTGGGTCTGGTTCGACCCAGAGCAGGCTGTATCGGTGACCCGGCTCGGAGCCGAGCCCTCCTGTCTGGGCAAAATCTTACCCCCCGACAAGATGGAACCCATTGAAATTCAGGCCAAAGCAGACGGCCTGCTGGTCAGCTGGGGAGAGGCAAACATGGTGTGTTCTGGTGACCTTGTGCCCGACAATGCAGCAGGAGGCGTGCCCCACTTGCGAACCAAGGGCGCGCCCGTACAGCTGATTTCTTTGGGCCGAAATCGCCTCACTGACGGAGAGCCTCTCTCTCCCCTTTGGTGGATGTCCGGTCTGATGGTTCTCTGCCTGACCTGGATGCTCGCCTTTGACGGGGTCGTCACCCTGTTCCGCTCAATCATGCCCCAGCCTATTTCCCGCGAAGAGTAGGACGGTTAGAGGCGTACCTGGAGGTTGCTATGCTCGCTGTCGTTTCACCGGCGAAGAAACTCGACACCGTCACCTCGGGTCGATCCCTGCCGTTCACCCAGCCCAGCTTACTCAGTGAGGCCGAGATCTTGGTGCGCCAAGCCAAGCAGCTTGGACCCGCGGCACTTCAAGCCCTGATGGGTATCTCAGAGAACCTAGCGACACTCAATCACGACCGATTCCAGCAGTTCAATACGCCCTTCACGGCCCTCAACGCAAAGCCTGCTGCGCTCATCTTCAACGGCGACACGTACACGGGCCTGGATGCGCTGACGATGTCAGGCGACGACCTCGCTTGGGCCCAAGACCACCTCGCCATACTCTCTGGCCTGTACGGCATTCTGCGACCCTTGGACCTCATCCAGCCATACCGCCTCGAGATGGGAACCCGAATGAAGACCCCTCGAGGCGCCAATCTGTACGCCTTCTGGGGCGATCGAATCACCAAGCAAATCACGGAGCGTTTGGCTGAGCACGAAGACCAGACCGTCGTGAACCTGGCATCCATTGAATACTTCAAGTCTGTGAAACGCGATGCGCTGACTGGCGCAGTGATCACACCCTCATTCAAGGAAATGCGCGACGGGAAGCTCAAGATGATCAGCTTCATGGCAAAAAAGGCACGAGGAATGATGGCCCGTCACATCATCGATGGCCGCATCGATCGGCCGGAAGGCCTTAAAGACTTCAAGATGGAGGACTACCGCTTCGATGCCGCAACCTCTACTGATACCACCTGGAGCTTTATCCGCTGACCCGCGAGATAAAGCTTCCGACTGCCGCTGCAGTGGGCCCAATGGCCTCAAGATGAACGCAATGGCCTGCCCCTTGAACGATTGTATGCTTGGCATCTGGGATGAGCTTCACCATTCGCTCGGCGATGCAGGTGTACCTGACATCGTCCGCCCCGGTCACCAAGAGCGTCGGGACATGGAGCGATGGTAGGTCGGACCACACGGGTTCGATGGATCCTTGTCCAAAGCCCCGGAGCGACCCCGCAAGCCCAACCGACCGATTCGCAGCCCGACGGACACGCATGCCATCTCGAATGTCCGCCCGTATTCGCTGCTGTGAGCGAATAAGCGGCTGGTCGGCCCAGAATTCGCAGAACCACTCAACCCCCCGCTCCTCAATCATCCCAGCCACTGAATGGTCGGATGCGATCCGCTCTGAGCGCTCGACGGAACCTTCCAGGCCCGGTTGCGTGCTCACCAACACCAGCCCACACAGACGGGGACCCAACTGCAGTGCCAGCCGAAGGGCCACACGTCCTCCCATGGAGTACCCCATCAGCACCACAGGTCCGTCGGGAGGCAATGCCTCGGCCACAGACTTCACCATCGGCGCCGCTCGATAGGCCTCCGAATTACTTGGCGCCAAAGCAGCACCGTGACCCAGCAAGTCCGGTGCGACCACAGCCCGCCCCAGCTCCTGCTCAAACGGTGTCCAGTCCGCACCTGAACCCGCAAACCCATGCAGCGCCACAATCGTCATCGCTTCTCCGCTCGCCACAGTGTCGTTCCCACGGGCTCAAAAGCACCCAGCACCCCATCTCTATCAATGGCCACAAACCCATTGGCCTTCAACAATTCAACCTGTCGACGGTCTGGACCTTCCTCAGGCAAGTGAACCACAGCCAGATACAAGTTGCGAGCCACTGCCGGTCCAGATGCCGTGGCGGGCTGATCTCTCGGCTTGCGGGCCCGCGTTCGCCACGCCCGAAGGTTGGCGGGGGTCACGACCTGTCTCGCAGCAACAATACGGGTCGTTGCCTTTGGCCGATGCCCCGACATTTCCGTCGCCATCGCATTGAGATTGAGCCGATTGAAGGGATCCAAAACCATGGTCAGGCTGGGTGTATCGGCGGTATCCACCGCGATCGCGTCGACCAGTCGTGAAGATGGGGTGATCCGATGAATCGGTGGATTCGCAACCGGTAAAAAACGCCATCGAGGGTGCAGCAGGTCCTGGTACGCCTGGTAGATGCCTCGGTGAGTGTTTCCCATCAGATCGGGCTCTGGCAGAGAGAGAATGGACCAATGATGGGGGACCTTCGCACCATCCGCCGCCAGCGGAATCCAACTGATCTGATGAGCAAGCGACACCAAGACGGTGACCGGAAG
>CAWVVG010000302.1:0-4854 GCA_963932775.1 uncultured bacterium | reverse complement strand
CCTCGGGTGGAATGATAGGCACCCCCTGCCGTTCCGTATTGTGGAACGCATCAATCACCGCCTCGACCCGGTGCCCTTCCGCGAGCAACCAACGGATCCAGCTGCGACCGGTCTTGCCTGCACCCCAGACAGCCACCCTTTGTTTCTCGCGAAATGGACCCGCGGTCAGCCAGTCCCGTCTCACTGAATCGAATGCTGCCGCCCGATATCGGGCATCGGTGCGAGTGAGGCGTTCCGGTCGGTCCCGGATACGGACCACAGCTTGGTCCACATTGGCTATCTTATGACCCGCTGAGGTGAGCCGAAGCCACAGGTCGTAGTCCTCAGGAAGATCGCCCTCGCGGTACCCACCCACCGCACCAACCGCAGCCGCACGCATGAGCGCAGCCGGATGAAAGATGGGGCTCTCCACCAACAGCTGGGCATGAAGGTCGACCAAGCCGTTTACCCAGTCGACATAGCGACGCATCCCCTCTGGGACCGGGCCGTCGTCGGCTACGATGTGCGCCCGACCACCCACCACAGCCACATCCGGGTGCTCAGTCAAAAATTTTCGTTGGACTGCAATGCGACCAGGCAATGCAATGTCGTCCGCATCCAAGCGCGCAATCAGTGGATGAATGCACATCTTGCGCCCCGCCTCGAGGGCCGCAACGATGCCCAACGGTGGCTGAGAGTGCCACCGAATGCGGGGGTCACTCGGAGCGGTCTGCCGAGAGCCATCGGTGCTTCCATCGTCGACCACGATGACCTCGTCGGAGGGCCCACACTCGGACAAAGCCGAAGCCAGTGCCTCAGCCAGCCAACGGCGCCCATCTCGAACCGGAATCAACCACGATACGGCCACCGGCTTACTTAAACGTCTTGACCAGGCTGGCTGAGATCTGGGCCAACTCTGTGTTCACGGTTGTCGCTCGCTTGGGCATTCCGCCGATGACCTTGAGGTTTCGGAAGGTCTTCTTCGTAATCTTGGGTGCCTTGACCACCAGCGCCCACAAACCATCGAGGCCCTTGGCCCTCAGCTCTCGCTGAATGTTTGTGGGGAACTTTCGGGACTGGTTGTACATTTTAGTGGAGGAACGCACCACGCTCTTGAGGTCGCGAACGGTGCTGGGTATGGACTGGGTGAGCGTGTTGATGGCGTCGATGCTCGCCTGTATTTCGGAGGGCACAGCTTCCGAGGCCTTTAATGACGGAACCCCGCCCACCATCGCCACACGGAGCTTGCCGTTGGCCCGCCTCTTGAGTTCCTTCAGGCCAGTCGTATAGGTGGATTTCTTGCTGAGTTTTAAGGTCTGGCGCAGGGCTCTCTTCGATTTCCGAAGACTCGTCTCCGCACTCTTGAGCTTCTTGTCGGCAGTTTTCGCCTTCTTAAAAACCTTGTCGAAGGACTGGATGCCAGTCAGCTGAATCGTGGAGGACCGCTTCTTCTTTGCCGATGCAGGCTGACTCACCAGGCCCACGCTGAGAAATGCGGCAAGAAAGACGAAAAAGGGAGCGCGACGCCCGAATGCATACTGAGCCATAGTGGTCCACCTATATTCTTTGTTCAGGGTACCAGACGCCCCAGTAGGGGCTGTATTCAATCGGGTCGGTTATGGGCGCGGCATGCGGATTCTGTTTGTCGATGATGACCCCGAACACGTTGATGTCGTTCAGCGCACAGTTGCAGAAGCCCTCAACGCCGACGTTCAGGTTGTGACCACAGTCGAGGCTGCTGTCTCTGCCCTACACAGCCAGACCTTTGACCTGGTTGTAACGGACATCTTCATTCCCCTCGGAGCCAAGCCGCGGGATGCGATGGGGCCCCGTTCTCGGCGGTACGAGGACACGGTTCAGCACTTGGGCGGCTTGGTCCTGCTCGACGAGCTCGACCGGGTCACCCCAACGCCAAAGGTTCTGGCACACACCGCCTGCACAGACGCGGCCCTCATCGAGATTCTCGGCAGCTGCGTCATCGCGCGAGTGCCCAAGCCCGCTCCCGTTGACGTACTCCTCCGTGCGGTCATCGAAGCTTTGGATCTTCCGGCCCCTCAATAGGCGTCCAAATTCCATCGCCATTGGCATCCAAGAACACCGGATTGGTAAACCCGATGGGCACATGACCGGGCGCAAGCTTGGCATACACACCCTCAGAAGGGCGCGGTTTCGAGCTGAGGGGCCAGCCCGCTTCAGCGAGCAGCCACCCGTCGGTGGCCAAGTACACAGGCACCACCCATTCTTGATGACCAGCGGTCGCAACTTCCGTGGCCTCCGCCTGAAAGACAACCCGCCCATTGTGTACCAAGCGCACTTCAGCAACCGGTACCCAATCCACTGCCTCCACCCGAATTCGGGCCTTCACCGTGGCGCCCAATGCTTGCGTCTTCTTTGATGGCTTGACCTCCGACGTAGGGCCCTCCACCACCAGCGAGACCAGCGGACCGCTCGACACCCGTACCCGGCCAGAAGCCACCCCACGAACGAACGCGTCGGTTCCTGTGCCGTCCACTGAAACCAGATTGACCGGAAACCCTACCGGCTCGAGTTGACTGGTATGACTGTCGGAATTTCCCGTACCCGTAAGCCGGTGCCCCCGGTTCAACAGCGTGAACCAATCGGCCCGAACTGCGCGCCAACCCTCGACCGAGAAGCGGTTCAGAATCTCGATGGCGTCCACGTCCAAGAAGCTCTTTCCCTGCGCCTTATCCCGCACCCGAAGGCGCTTGTCGGGCTGTTTTTCAATGGGTTTTTTGGGGTCGAACTTCAAATCTTCAAACAAGGCGTGTGCATCTCGCCTGTGCTTCTTCGCCGGATCGAACTGGATTCCCCGAGGATGGTTGAGTTGAATCACTAACGGGGCGGACGAGCCTTCAATCGGGTGTGCCTTGTGGTGTGCCCGCCATGCAGCAAAAGCCTGCGCAGGTGGCGCTTCACCTGCGAGTGGCGCCCGCTCTCCGGCACGCAGGGGAAAGGCATTCGCATGGCCGAGGCTCGTACCCTGAGCCCCCAGTCTAAGTTCAGCGCCGGTGATGGTCTCCAGTTCATCGAGGAGCCCCAGCATCTCGATGGCGGGCCGCGGGTCCCGGATGCGATTGTGGTCGGTGATGACCGCCACATCAACCGATGCCGCACTCAAGGCCCGAAATCGATCGGAGTCGGGAATAAAGGAGTCCGAACTCAGGGCGGTATGCACATGCAGGTCCGCTGTGACCTCACCCTCGGTTTGAATCAACTGGGGTACGGTAAACTTAAGGAGCTGCGACTGGTCGATTACAACGGTTTGTTGGTCTACACCATCTCGAATTCCTCCCGATGCAAGCAGGGTGTACTCACCCGGATTCACAAACTCCACTGCACCCTCGGGCCCCACAAACACGCCAGTTCTGGGCACATCGCGCCCACTCGGGTCCCCATTGGCATCCGTGGCATTGCCAAGAGCAACCGGCTCACCCGTGGGATCAAAGACCTGAATTCGACCGGACCGGGGCTGACCTTGCTCATCGAAGACGCGCAGGTTCAAGCGCATCGGTCTGGGCTGAAACCGAAACCGACCCTCAATCTGACCCGACTCCAGGCTCAAATTTTGGACCGCCATCAGGCGTCTTACTTTGGTGGGCTCCAGGTCTACCGTCAGGGTATGCCAGCCCGGCTCGAGGGCTGCCGTGGGCACCGTGGCAATCAGGTCTACTCCCTTGCCTTTCCACCACCGACGGCGAACAACCGCGGGGGCATGGTTTAGCTTCACTCCATCCACAGACAAGGCCGGCTTGTGAAACCGCATGCTCATCGGTAGGCGAACCAACACGGGCATGGCCCCAGACACAATCAATGCACCGGGCTGAGGACTCGCCACACGGAATTCGTTCTCATCCGCCTCTTGGGCGAAGTTTGGCTCGCCTTCGGCAGCCTGTACACCCAAAATACACAGGCTCCACACGAAAAAAAGCCTAAAGATCAACGTCCGCTCCGCCATCGGCCTCACCGGCAGGGGGCTCCAAGTCGACTGGATCCGGCTGAGCGATCACACGCACCATTGAGGATGCCGTTCGACCGCCGTAGTCCGTGACATCCATGGTCATCACCACCGTCTTGTAGGCGAGCACCTCCGGAGGACGGCTTGCACCTTCAGTGACCAGGTCAGACACCTCGAGATAGCCGTACATGCCCGGATAGAACCCTGTGCATTCCCCGTCGACCACCACAGCAACCCGGTAATTATTGTCAGACACGATGGTTCCCGTGACTTCCTCGGCGATGGTGAAGTGCACATCGATGATGGGCTCCATATTGTGAACCCGCACGCCACCGAGCATGTGCCAGCCACCCTGAGGACCGTGCACCATGACGACAGGCTCGCCGTCGGTGAGCCCTTCAAATGCAACTTCGCCGGTGCCCACTTCGACCCAAGGGTCCATGTCTAAGCACTCCACCGGACCCTGCCCTGTGTCATCGACGTCTACATCGACGTCTACATCGACGTCTACGTCTACATCGACGTCTACATCCACATCGACGTCTGCATCGATGTCCGCCTCAGGCGAACCCGTGCCTTTTTCGGATGGCTGGGTACAGCCCACCGAGAACATCACCAAAAACGTGGCCAGTTGCGTCATCGGCGCCGTCGCGCCCACCCAAGCACCAGGCCCAGCCAGGCAAGAGAAATTGCGGGATGAACGGATCCCACGGTGGCACAGCCAGATTTTTCACCCGCATCTATGCTGCCGAGCTCTCTCCCATCCGGCGACTCACCCAAGTCACCATCCGCATCCGCATCCGTGTCCGCATCCGTGTCGGAATCGCCGTCTGCATCGGCATCGGCATC
The DNA here is from genome assembly GCA_963932775.1 of uncultured bacterium. Lineage (GTDB taxonomy): Bacteria > Myxococcota_A > UBA796 > UBA796 > UBA796 > UBA796. Next base: position 50 of record CAWVVG010000302.1, on the reverse strand, counting down.
GGCATCGGCATCCGCATCCGCATCGGCGTCCGCATCGGCGTCCGCATCGC
>CAWVVG010000301.1:0-4862 GCA_963932775.1 uncultured bacterium | reverse complement strand
GCATCCACACCCCCCTTTTGCCTCACCGTCTGCGCCGTGCTCGTGGTCTCGGTCCCGGTACTCCGCGTCCGCCGGTCCCGTGTCCGGTTCACCACCGGTGTCCGGGTCGCCACCGGTGTCACCCGTCGGTTCGTCGAGGTCTGCCCCGGTCACCGAGTCGACCATGGACCAAAATGCAGGGTCGCCCCCGTCGTAGCCGATGGCCCAGAATCCGACGCCTTGGACGCCCTCTCCAACCGCCCATGAGAGCTTGATTTCGATGGAGTCCGGGTCGTCGTACCACAGCTGGCTGGAGCCGGTCCAGACCCAAGGTGTATCGGTGGTCGTGTCATATCGGGGCTCATATGCAGCCGCGGCCTCGACCGCGCTTACCATCGAATAGGCATCTCCCGACCCCAGGGAATCTCCTGGCACCGCATCGCTGCTGCTGGGCCACTCAAATCCGTATAGGGGCACACCCACTACGATCTTGTCATCGGCCGCCCCCCAGGTTCGGTAGTCATTGAGGGTCCAGTCGATGGCGTAGTCGGACCAAGGGCCACCGCCCGTGAGGGGACCTACGGGCCCAGGGTCGCCTCCGGACCAGTGGTAGTCGTAGGCCATGATGAAAAGGCCATCTGAAATAGAGGACAGCTGGTCGTAGTCATACGCCCCATTCCAGTCGACCGCAGGAGTGGCCAGGTAGACCTCGTCTACGACCTCCTTGAGTTCTGCGGTAAATGCGACCAGTTCGACCTTTAGAGAAGCCGGCATCCCTTCGATATCGATGTTTAGACCATCTGCACCGTAGTCATTGACCTGATTTCCGAGCTGTTCGACGGCCCGTGCCCTCGCTTCGGGATTGGCAAGCACGCTGCTCTGCGTGGCTTCGTCGAAGACGGTGAGCGTGAGGTGTACTTTGGTCCCCGCCGCATGGGCGGTCTCCACCAAGTCGGCCGCGATACCGTTCCAGCTTCCAGCGCCGGTGACATTTCCCGCACCGTCGAGGCCGACCGAAAACCAGGCTGCATGAGTGAGCGAGTCAAAGTCCACGGAGAGCGGATTGCTAATCCAGCTGGGGATGTAGCCATAAACCGTGACACTCGGAGTGGCAGGGGAGGGGCTTGGTTCAGAACGAATTTCCGCGACGGGGTGCGATTGGCTGTGCAAAAAATGGGTGGTATCACCCCCACTCATTGAGACCGGTAGAGCCATAGCAGAAGAAATCAGGAGGGCATAGATCATAAAAATTCCGGTTTGTGGGCCAGGGTTCCCCTTCTTAGACACCCTCGAGAGAGTTACAACGCCGTGATTCCGAGAGTAGGGTTAAAACGATGTACAGGATGTGTAGACGTCCGGGAGAACACCATGGGCTTTTTCAGCCGGATCAATAATGTTTGGAAGGGCTTTTTGTCCATCTTCGTTTCTGACTTGGAGAACAACAACGCGGAAGCGGTGTACAGGTCGGCCATCGAGGTGCGAATCAAGAATTACAATAAGCTGAAGAAGGCCGTCAGTGGCATCGTCTACCAGCGCAACAAGCTGCAAGGTGAGCTGGAAGAAAAGCAGGCGACCCTGGCTGAGATTCAAAAGCAAATCCCAGTAGCGATTGAAGAAGGTGAAGACGAGGCCGCTTTGGTGCTCATTCAGAATAAGGACGAACTCTCTACCGCCATCGCCGAGATTCAGATTGATCTTGAGAAGGTGAGCGCGCAGGCCCAGGATGCCAAGGCTGGCTTGGTGGCATTTCAGGGTGAGATCGAGAAACTCAAGCGTGAAAAAGACGAGATGCTCGCCAAGAAGGCCAACGCTGAGGCAAACATCCAGATTCAAGAGACCCTGGATGGTCTCAGTACCGATGTAGACATTCGTGCCCTAGACAACGTCCGTGAGGGCATCGATAAGTTGCGGGCCGAGGCAGACGTTGGCAGCGAGCTCTCTGAGGACAGCTTGGAATCCAAGCTTCAGGAGATCAAAGCCAAAACCGCTACGGCTTCGGCCCGGTCTCAGCTCGACGAAATGAAGAAGCAAATGGCAGCTCAGAAGGCTGCTCAAGAAGGAAAGGTCGAGAAAACGATCTGATTTGGCGCGCCTTTGCGGTGTGACCCATGGTGATGAGGATGGACCGAGTGCCGATGCGGCTACATGGTTGGTGGTCTAGTTTAGACGGACATGCGCGGCGCATCGCGGCGGCGTTGGTGCTGGTGTGCATTGGCTACACAGCCCACTACCTCGTGTACTCCATTCCTCAGCCGTTCTTTATCGAGGACGCTGGCATATCGTTTGCTTACGCCCGAAACTTTGTGAACGGGGAGGGGTTCGCCACCTATGCGGGGGGACCGCGGGTTGAGGGGTTCTCCAATCCATCTTGGACCTTTCTGATCGCCCTGCTGTATGCCGTGGGTATACCGACCTTCACCGCTTCCAAGGTGCTTGGGTGGTTCTTCGGGATTGCAACACTTCCCATCTCGTGGGCCTTGGTTCGCCGTGCGCTTCCCGACCGAGTGGACGCACCGATACACCGAGACACGCTGGCCCTCATGGGTCCGATCATGTTGGCTGCAAGCGTTCAGTTTGTGGTCTGGAACTCGTCGGGCCTGGAGAACAGTCTGTTCTGCTTTCTGTTGGCCCTGGGGATGTGGCGCTGTGTGGTGGAGTTGGAGGATGGTGGACGTCCGTACTCTGCATTCGTCTTCTTTTTGCTCTGTGCATCTCGTCCAGAGGGCATCATGTACGCGCTCATCGCGGGTGGTCTGCGCGGCTGGCATGCGCTGTTTTCGGCCGAGGGCCGGTCGATGGGCCTGGGTGCTCGGGCTCGTGTAATCCTGAGCTGGACTGCGGTATTGGTGATTCCGCTCATTGCTTTTCATGCGTGGCGCTATTGGTATTTTGCCTGGGAATTCCCCAATACCTACTACGCCAAGCTGGGCACTGGAAAAGCCTTCAAGCCGTTTAGTTGGACCAAGAAGGGGTGGAAGTACATCGTTGGGTGGTCTGGCCCCCATGGTGGTGCAGTGCTCTTGGGTGTTGTGGTGCTCGGGCTGGTCGGGCTCGGTAAGCGCACCCGGTGGCTGGCCATCGGGCTAATTCTTAGCCTTGGCTTGCTCCTGGGTTGGGATGGTGAGCAAGGCTTGGGTACGGTTCCGAGTTGGTTCGCCAAGGCACAAGAACATTGGATTCATGCTCGAGTGTGGGGCTTGCTGGCACTGGTTCCGATCTTGTGGTTTGCCAGCATGCGCAGTGGCGCTTGGCGTGCCCGGGGTCTGCTGTGGCTGAATGCGGCTGCTGGAATATTCTTCGTGGTCTATGTGGGCGGCGACTGGATGAAGGCACATCGTTGGTTCAACCTGTTTAGTGTGCCACTCACCGCAGTGGCCGCCGTTGGGTTGGCGGAAATTATCTGGGGTGTTGCGGGCACACAGCCAGTGCGGTGGTTCGACTCTTTACCCCATGCTCTGCGCATGGTCCGAAGTCGGGGTGGGGTTGCGACCCTTCTCTTGTTGCTTGCTGGTGGTGGGTGGGTTGCCAATGAGACTCGGCTGACCCTTGCCTTTTCTGTGAGCCCTGAGACCACCGTTCGCGACATTCATCGCCGGGTCAAGTACATGGGCTGGGTTCAGGAGCGCCTCGACGTGGACCGCATCACTTTGCTTGATGTCGACATGGGCGCCCACATGTACTTCACGGACTGGGAGATAGTAGACATCGCCGGCTTGGTAGACGTTCCCATGGCGCGACATTCGGACTTCAACAAGAAGTTCCTTCGCGAGTACTTGTTTGAGGAGCGGTTGCCAGACTTTGCTCATGTCCACGGCGGCTGGGCCCGGGCCTCTCGCATCGACAAGCTTCGAGAGTTCAAGGACCGGTACATCGAGATCCCTGGCTACCCAATCGGCAAGCGCAAGCTCCACATTGGAAATCACATCAACAAGGCATTGTTCGTCACAAAGGGCAGCAAGAAGAAACCGGTGGCCACGTTCGAGACTGGCGTTCAGTTGGTGGATTTAGTGGTCTCTTCGCCCCTGGTTCAGCCCGGTGGCCGTCTGTTTGTGGAGACGAACTGGAGGGCCGCCTACCGCAAGGGCGGGTTTCGTGTGCTGATTGCACTTACTGCCGAGGACGGTACACGGGCTGTGAGCAGCTTTGGTCCTGGGTACGACTGGTACTTACCCAAGGAATGGAAAAAGAACGAAACGGTGAACGGGAAATTTAAGGTCACCGTTCCCAAGGGTTTCCCTCAAGGTTTGGCCACAATTGCTGTGGTTCTGCTCGACGAGAAAACCGGTAAGGTCCTGGGTATCCCGGTAGACACGGTTGCTGACGGGGGAGCGATTTGGGATACCATCGCATACCAGCCGGCCACGGTGGTTACCATCGCAGAAAAGGCGGATGTCGAGGCTGCGGCGGAAGACGACCGCCAGCTGGCCCTTGCTGCAGGCATTGCGGGGGCGTGCGAGGACGTGTGGACCCATTGGAAAAATGCCGCTCGACACGGACCATTTCGAACCACCTGGATCGAGTCCCATGAGTCGGAGATTCGAGACGCTTCGGCCACTTGCTTTGTGGCGCGTGCGGAGACCGCTGAGGGTTTGGAGGACCAGGTCGAAGCGCTGACACAGGCCCAGCGGATGAACCACCATCTGCCCAGGCTTCTCGCCATGGCCCGTCCTCTTGCTGCTGCCTTGGAAGAACGAGGGGATGCAAAGTGGGCTGAAGACGAACTGGACGAGGCCTACCAGGCATTTCGAAGCAGTGTGCGGCTGGACCCGAGGCGCTCGTGGGCCCGGAGAAAAGCAGAGGACGTTCGAGACCTCCGCTTGAAGATCACGCGTCCAGGTCGAAAAAAGAAGCGGGGCTGATCAGCCGTTGTTGCGGTGATCTTT
>CAWVVG010000300.1:0-4863 GCA_963932775.1 uncultured bacterium | reverse complement strand
GGTGACCAGATGGTGCCGGGTGGACCGTGGACCGATGTGTGGAACAGCTTGTGGTCCATGAATTTTGCACACGAGTCCTTCTCCAGCGGCCAATTTCCGTGGCATACCGATGCCTTGGGGCACCCCGGTGGTGGAACCGTTCTGTTGCCCGACCTGTGGGGCGCTCTATTTGCAGGACTGGCCGTGCCGCTGTTGGGCCTCACAGCCACCTACACCGCCTGGATGGTGCTCCAGTTGGCCCTCGGTGGTCTGGTCGCCCAAGGCTTCTGCACAGAATGGCTGAGCAGCTCCGGGCTGCAGAGGCCTCAATCAACGCGGGCGGGCTGGGTCGCTGGACTGGCCTACACCACCGCCCCCGTGTACCTGGCCGGAGCCACCTGCGGAACCACCGAAGCCGTCGCAAGCGCATGGCCCGCCCTCGCCGCCTGGATGGCCTGGCGGGCCCACAATGACACCAATTGGCGGACGATCGGAATCGCTGCCGTCAGCTTGTTCGCAGCTGCGGTGGCGAGCTGGTACGCCGCTGTAATCGCCACCGCTTTTGTCGGTGTGTTTACCGCCATGGCGCTGCCCAAGAAGGGCTTGTCGGCTGCCATCCCCCTATTGGCTGGATTGGGGCTGATCCTTCCGTTCGCCTTGTGGACCCATGGCGTTCACGCTGACCCAACCCACCTGGCCACTCGGAACCCTGAAATCCTGAACAGCATCCGAGCCAGTTTTGGCGCGGCCAATCCTCTGGGAATGCTCTGGCCCACCGACACCGCCGACATCGCCATCCCCAGCCCAAAAGAGGCCGGGCTCGGGTACCTGCACACCGGATACATCGGGATCGCCTTATTGTCAGCCAGCGTGGTGGGAATCATTCGGCGACCCAAAGCCACCGCAGCCATGGCCATCGCTGGAGGTGTCTGCGCCATCGGTGCGCTCGGACCGGGTGCCGATGACTGGCTTCCCTATGGCCTCGTGAATGATTGGCCTGGATTTTCAAGCCTCTCTCTGGTGTGGCGTCTCTCCGGCGGCACCGCGCTCGCTGCCGCGCTGCTCGCTGCAGCCGCCACTCGAGGACGGACCCCTGCAGTTGTCGCCCTGAGCCTCGGTATTGTCCTGGAGACAGCCCTGTTTGCACCGACAGCAGGCGGGGTGGCTGTGAGCTCTGTGGCTCCCACTGCCACCCTAGAGTTGCTCGCCAAACAACCGGCTGGCGCAGTAATCACACTGCCTTCCGGCGAGAACCACCCAGACCTGTGGCGTCAGACTCAGCATGGCCAGCCGGTGACGTCCAACATCAACATCCGACGAAGCCCAGCCGCCTCGCAATGGATTCACTCCGCCAGAGATACCGAGTGGGAAGTCATGGTCCAAGTGGCAAAAAAGCAAGGCTTTCGCTACGTCCTCGTGCATCAGTCCAAGTCTCTGCGTACAGGCGGCGACCGTTTCTTGGCCGCCAAGCTCCAAAACAACAGCCAAGGCATGGGCCAAGACGGACGGTGGACATTTTTCGTGCTGTGGTAAGCAACATGAGCGATAATGGTCACCGGAGATTCCATGCGCCGCTCAGTCCTCATGCTCATACTCGCTGTCGGATGCGTTGAATACGGGATCACCAAGCCCCCAACGGATGTCGATCCCGCCAACCCGGAAGACACCGCGGTAACAACGAGCCCTCCAGACACCGCACCACCTGTGCGAGACGATACGGGGGAAGAGCCCATCATCGAGGACCCGCCGCCGGATACCGGGGTGGTACCGGAGCCCGAAGACTGCGATCCAATGGACGTGATCGACACTGTGGAAATCGACGACAGCTGCCACACGGAACCCGTGACAGGCGCCCTTGAGGTCGCCCTCGAGTGGTCCATAGAAATGTTCGAAGGCTACCCCGAGTACTCCCACGTCTTGAGTTCCCCAGCAGTAGGGCAGATGACGGACGACAATGAAGATGGGGTTATCGATGACCTGGACACTCCCGACATCATCGCCAATTTCGACGATGGCGGCACGGAAGGCAGCGCCCATGGTGTCCTGCGATGGATTAGCGGCGATGGAACGGCGAACGCCCAGGTCCTGACCAGCTGGAGCGACGGAGAGTCAGAATACTTTCCGTACCGATACGCTAGTGTCGCATTGGGTGACATCAACAACGATGGTGTTGCAGAGATCGTCACCATGTTTGAGAAGGTGACATCGGGACCCCCAGGAGGGGATGGCGGGCCACCAGACGAAGACCCAGACACTCCGGTTGGCCCCCCACCTCCGCCCACTGGAGGCTCGTCTCAACCCTGCTTCGCAGGTGCGACAACGATCGACGGCACGGTTCTGTGGATAAATGAAACCTCACTTGATTGCGGTGCACACGCGCCATCTCTTGCAGACTTAGAGGGCGACGGAACGGTGGAGATCGTCGTTGGTGCGCTGGTGATAGAAGGGACCTCCGGAGAGACCCGATTCCAAGGAACTGCGGGCCTCGGCGGCTACCTGGCATTCCCGGAGATCGGACTGATCTCATCGATCAGCGATTTAGATGGCGATGGCACCCAAGAGGTCTTGGCAGGCAACACCATCTATGGCCCCGATGGCACAGAGATCTGCACCCACGGAGATGCTGAAGTCGATGGCTTTACCGCTGTGGCCGACTTCAATGGCGACGGCATGGGCCAAGTGGTGACCGTGGGCAACTCCTTGGTGACGGTGATGGATGGCACCTGCACTGTCAGCGCCACCTGGACCATGGAAGGCATCGGAAACGGAGGGCCGCCGACGGTGGCTGACTTTGATGCCGACGGCACTCCTGAGATCGGCGTCGCCACAGGAACGACCTACGGAGTGTACGAAGCCGACGGAACCACCCTCTGGACCATACCGGTCAACGATGAGTCTTCCCATGCGACCGGCTCTACGGTCTTCGACTTTGAGGGCGATGGCCGCCCAGAAGTGGTCTACGCTGACGAGACCACCCTGTACATCCTGGATGGGCCCACCGGCGCGCTGCGCTTGGCTGACGACCGCCATTCCTCCCGAACCCTTCATGAGTTTCCTCTGGTCGTGGACCTCGACAATGACGGTCAGCCCGAGATCTTGGTACCCAATGGCGGCGGTCATCACGGCATCGAGCACGTTGGGCTCTACGCCCTAGGAAGTGCCGATGGAAGCTGGATAGGGGGCCGAACCACCTGGAACCAACATGCCTACAACATCGTCAACGTAAACGATGACCTGTCGATTCCTGCGACTCCAGAACCAAACTGGCCTTTCCACAACAACTTCCGCTCCGGCGACCTGAACCCGGTCTACGGCAACGACGCTCCTGATGCGGTCCCATTGGCCGACTTCTGTACATTCGAATGCGATGACGGGTACCTGAGGCTGGGTATCCGAATCGGAAACAAAGGACTGGCAACCCTGCGCCATGACCTGGAGCTGACCTTGTACCGGCCCACCGAACCCGAGTGGACAGTCATCGAGGTCATAGAGATTCACCCACCGATTCTTCCAGGAGCCACCTCAGATCTGATCGAGATGATGGTCCATGCCGAAGCCCTCGGTCCAGAGGGACTGGTGGTCATTGTCGACGACAAGGACGGCATCGAAGCGGTGCGGGAATGCGACGAGCACAACAACGTCCTGATCCTCGAAGATGCACACTGCGAGTGATCACGCCCCAGTATCGTCTGTACCTTCGCCTGATCTTGCAACGCACGAGCCGTCAGAGGCCAAGATCTCGTCTTGGGCACAGGGGTTGAGGTCTTCGAGCGTGGCCGTGTCCGTGGACTTTGGCTTGCAAGACACTGCAAAGAGGCCCATCAGACCCAGGACCCATATCGCTGTTTTCATCGCTTCCTCCTTTCCCCCACATCAAGGCCGCTCTCAGGCGGTATGATCACAGGGCTGGAATCATAAGCATGCCGTGTAGCCTCCAAAAAATCCAGACTTGTGGTGACAAGAACCAATGAACGACATTCTGAATAGCGAACTCGAAGCCAGCACCGTCGACCACATTTTGACCCTTAGGCTGAACCGCCCAGAGAAACGAAATGCGCTCAGTGCGCGGCTGATCAATGAACTCATCGTCGCCTTCGAGACCGCAGCCACCGATGACAACGTACGGGTCATCGTCCTCACCGGGGCAGGGGGAGCTTTCTGTGCTGGCGCGGACCTATCGCTGATGAGTGACACGGCCGGAGAAGACGCTGACTTTCCACACCGAGGTGGCTTTCCAGAGTTGAACCTAGCAATGGTCGCAGTCCACAAGCCAATCATTGCGCGAGTGGAGCGATATGCAATGGCCGGTGCATTGGCACTGATCTGTGGCAGCACCTTTGTGATCGCGGAAGACACCGCCCGATTCGGCGCTCCGGAAATTGACCGGGGCATATTCCCGATGATGGTGCTGGCCTCTTTGTTTCGCACCGTATCCAAGCGCGATGGGTTGGACCTGGTCCTCACCGGCCGAAAGATCGATGCGGCAGAGGCGGTTCGCATGGGCCTCATCAACCAGGCGGTTCCCGCAGAGCTCCTGGACGAGACGGTCGCATCCTTGGCCATGACCCTCGCCAGCAAGCCGCCAGCAGCCATCACAATGGGGCTCTCCGCCTACCAAGAGCAAGAGACGCTCGAGTTTGAGGCCTCGCTAAGCATGCTTCAAGACCGCCTTATGGACGTCCTCAAGACCGAAGATGCCCAAGAAGGGATCCTCGCCTTCTTGCAAAAGCGTGAGCCCGAATGGAAGGGTCGATAAGCCAACCATCCTCTCGATAAACACCCAAAAACTTCCGTGGAAGCTATGCTTCGACAACAAGGAGGCCGGCTGACAATGAAAGGAATGCTAAGAATAGGGCTGTGCCTGCTGGCCGCAGGATGCGACTC
>CAWVVG010000299.1:0-4865 GCA_963932775.1 uncultured bacterium | reverse complement strand
GGCTCAGGCTCAGGCTCAGGCTCAGGCTCCGGCTCCGGCTCCGGCTCAGGCTCCGGCTCGGGCTCAGGCTCCGGCTCCGGCTCCGGCTCCGGCTCCGGCTCAGGCTCGGGCTCGGGCTCGGGCTCCGGCTCTATCGGAAGTTCTGGGAGAAGCTCGGGCTCCGGCGCTGGTACTTCATGGGGAACCTCATCAATGTCTGCGACGACTTCAACGATCACCGCTGACGAGCCGGACCGCTCGGACCACGGATTGTCATCCAAGCCCCAGCCATCGCCGAGCACCCCTTGAATGCTGGCTTCCCACGAAGGGTGGCGGTGCAAGACCGCCGACAGGGACTGTCGAACCGCCCGACCTGGCTGAATTCGACGGCGAGCAAGCTCCCGACGAAGACCCCGATCCACCAACCCAACGGAGCTGTCATCCATACGGTCAAGATCGAGAACCGCAAACAAAGCGGCAAAATGGAGACAATCTGTGGCCTGGGCCGATGCATCCTCGTCCATCTCCGCGATCGCTTCAGAACCAAGCGATGGACGAATCACCAACCATCCAGCCTCATCAATTCCTACGTGGTCTGGGTGCAGTCCACCATGGGACTCGCCGCGCTCGTGCATCTCTGCCACCGCCGTCGCGATGTGGAGTGCGATGCCCAGACAAACCTCTGGATCCATTCTGGACGCGATCGTCTCCAGGGTGTGTGCGAGCACTCCAGGCACGATGATGTGTCCTTTTTTGCCCTTCAACCCCGACTGATAATCCGCAAACGGTCCCCACTTGGGTAGGCTCGCCGCTCGTTCTACCAGCCCAGGGCCACCTAAATAAATATCTGCAACGCCGTCCGGACCTTTTCCTAGCCAATGATCCACACCTTTTACATCACTGGGAAGCTGTTCAATCAGGGTGTATTCGCCACATTTTTGCTGAGCCATGGCGGGAAAGTACCCGGTGCACACCAAAAATGCCCGCCCTTACTCGCAACTGAACTCGTTGATTCGATTGAATGCACCTGAGCCCCCCGTTAGGGGGTCGCCTTGAAGCTGGAGAAAGCCATGAACCGTATCGAGACTGCCATCCGTGAAGGGCGCTGTGTTCTTGCCCTTGGCCAACAAGCCCTCACCAATCCTGAAGTACTGGGAGAACTGCGTAGGCGCTCTGTGCCTGCCGTACACCTCGGTGGAGAAGCGATCGATCCGGTGCAGGCCTTGGGAGCAGCGAACCTATCTGCTGTCCTCGAAAAAGCTGGCGGGGTGCTCGTTCTTGTCGAACCCGATGGCGCCTCCGATGGCCGAGCCCTCTCCGAACTGGGCGAACTGATCAAGGCTGCAGGGAAAAAACCAAAAATCTTTGTGGCTGCACGGGCATTCAATCCGTTCATGATGCCGATGAACATGCGTTTAATGAAAATGGAAGGGCTCAAATTCCGGGCGCGGGATTTCATCGCAAGCCTGCCGGTAATCGATGCCGTCGCTTCCACCGAGCCAAACACCAAGGCCCGAAAAAAGAAGAACCGCCCAGAGCTTCCGTTCAAAGCGCCCCAAGCACTCTTTGTGGGCCGGGAAGAGGAGGTCGCGCAGTTTAGCGAAGCCCTCGGTTCCGATGGCGGCCCGATCGTGGTCACTGGGCCAAGAGGCATCGGAAAGCGTTGGCTCATCGAGCATAGTTTGATCGCCCATCAAGGCCCACGATGGCCGGATCTGACCTTCGGTCCAGGCATCGGCGCAGACACCCTCTTGGCTCGCATCGCCGCGGCAACCAATGAAGCCGGTGTCACAACCCTTCATGAGGCACTGAAGCAAAAGGACGGGCCCAACCCAGCGGAGATCGCGGCACTTGCAGCACAAGCGCTGGCAGATGAGACCCTCAAGGGCGCAGTCTGGGTAATTCATGGAATAGAAGGCATACTGGACCGACGACGGGGCCATTTGCTCGAGGCAGGTCGCCTCGAGATGGTGCTCAGTGCAATCCTGGCGAGCCAACCGGCCGTGCGAATCGTGTTTGCATCCAGCATCGTTCCCCAGCTGTATACCAAGGGCACGAATGCCCAGCTCAGGGTCATCACCTTGGGAGGCTTGAAAGGCAGTGTGCTGCACGAGTTGTTCGCGGCACACCATGTTCCCGAATTCTCACGTGATCGCTTTGGACCGATCGCCGAACGAACACTGGGTCACCCCTTGGCCGCCCGATACCTGGCCATTAGTGCCACCGAAGAAGAAGACATCGAAGAACTCCTGGAACAAAAACGGTTCCTCAAAATGGAGACCCTCGATCGCAACGATGCTCTCTCCCGTCACATCAAGCGCCGGATCGGCAGCCTTAGCCAAGAAGAACGTGGGCATCTGTCCGCCTGCGCACTGTTCAACGAGCCCGCGACCACCGACGATCTGCGGCTGTTTGGACTGGACCGGAAGGCTCGACTTTTCTTGATCGCAAAAGGCCTCCTCGAGCAGACACCTGTGGATGGAGACCGTCGCTACTATGTGCACCCCTTGGTGGCAAAACTCCTGGAGTACCGGGAGGTGTATGAATTCGACACAATGCAGGCCCTTGGGCAGCACTTCCACCAGCAGTCCCGCGAGTATGAGAAGCAAGAAGGCAAATTCACAGCAGGTCTGGCTTGTGTTCAGGAAGGAAACCGACTTCTTGTCGAGTCCCGAAGAGAACGGAGCGCACTGAGGCTGCCCTACTCCGACTTGGACACCATGGTGTACAGCATCCAATCGATGATGAACCGCAAGAAGGCTCGACTGGACATCGCCCGGTCTCGCCTGAACTCCTTGATCAAATTCGAACCGAAGCACCCTGAATTGCTCTTGCTCAATGCGCAGCTTCATCACGCAGAAAAGTCGGAATTCAGCCAGATTATCGGCGCCTTTAACGATGCGCAGCGGCAAGCACCTACACCCAATGTATTCATGGTGGAGGCCGATATTCATACCCGCAGTAGGGCCCGAGGGAAGGCCGCCAGAGCAATGGAATTGGCCCTCAAGACCTTCCCGGACAACGGTCGACTCTACCGCCGGCTTGCGGGCATCTATTTGGATCAAAACAAGCTCGATGAGGCCATCGTCCTGTTGAAGTCAGCCATGACACTCGAGCCCTTGATGCCCGACACCTACGGTATGCTCGGTGAGGCGTACACTGCCCAAGGCGTCCTCGGCTGGGAGAACGCTACTTCAGCCCTCAACGAGGCCCTGAGCATCGACCCAGAGAATCCCCGCAACCTCGTGCGCAAGGCCACACTGCTCCGTGACCAGGGCCTCGCGGCTGAAGAAGGCCGGGAAGCCTTTCTCTCTCAAGCCGATGAGGCGGTCAAGGCCGCACTCGAGGTAGACAAGGGCTACCCAGTAGGCCAAGAACTCGCCGCCATGTTGATCCTCGATATGGGCGGAGATCCAGAGCAAGCTGAGTGGTTTCTCAACCAGTGTCTGAAGCGCCGGGAGACCAGCAATGGACTTGTGCAACGGGCTCGGGTGATGATTCGCAAGGGTACGCTGGATGACGTCGAGCAGCTGATCGCCAAAGCACTCAAGAAGGAACCCTCCAACCACGCCGCTTTTGCAGTGCAGTCGGAGATGTGGGAAGGCCAAGGTCAAATTTTCCACGCATTCGAGGCCATCAAGAGCGCCAAGGAACGAAGCCCCAAGGACTCCGCTTCTCGGGCAGCCTACGAGCGCGAAATGGCCCGACTCGGTGCCATGATTGAATCCGGTGCTGCAGCCGAAATGATGAAGGCTGCAGGCCTCGACATTACGGGCCCCATCGAAGCGGCTCCGGAGTCTACTGGTGAGCGGCGAGACCCCGGCACCACGACCATTCGCCGCCCGAAGAAGGGTGAGGCGACGGAGGCGAGCGCGGAGACAGAGCAAACCGCCGAGGTCGATGCCGAGACGGTGCAAGCCGCCGAAACCGCCGAGGTCGATGCCGAGACGGTGCAAGCCGCTGAAACCGCCGAGGTCGATGCCGAGGAGCAGCCGGTTCAGGCCGCTGAGACAACAGAGGCGAGCGAAGAAGAGTAGCCGCGAGCCCCCCTTACCGGGTGCGCAGCGGACCAACGAAAAACGGAACGGAGTTCGACGGGCGAATGTTCAGTCACTCCGCCAAGCCTAGTGCGTCCAGTCTTCCCTGTGGGCAACCAATGAAAACAGCTGGGTGTCATGCTGATGCCCATCCTTGTACATCCGCTTTCGGAGTACGCCCTCTATTTCAAAACCGATTCCCTCCAGCATTTTCTTGCTGCCACGATTGCCCTTCATGATGTGGGCTTCAACGCGATGAACCGAGAGGTGATCGAAAGCATATGCGCAAATCGCAGCGACCATCTCTGAGCCGTAACCGTTACCCCACTCTTCGAAGGCGACATCAAATCCAATCGAAATGTGGCGATGATATCGGTCCCAATCATGCAGGCCCACAGTCGCCATGATCTTGTCTTCGCCCAGCAAAGTCACTCCCCACCGAATCGATCGACGCGTCGCGTATTCCAGACCCACCCCCCGGAGGAGATCAACGGCATCCGAAACCCGTGCGAGCGGCTTCCGTGCGGTGAATCGTGCCACGTCACTGTGCGAAAGCATGTCGAATAATGCAGGTGCATCGCCGACATTCATTCGACGTAAAGACAACCGCTCGGTCTCGATCCCAGGGAAGGCATCGAACAGCGGATCAATTTCTTTTCGGTGGAGTTGCACCACTGCCTATCGGATCGAAACCACTCCACTTTAAGGGCTCATGTGGGTTCCAAAACAATTTAGCCACCCGGTTCAGCTTCTCTGCCTGAATCAGCCCGGGCCGGCCATCCATTTCCCCAGAGTCTTATGAAAGTAGCTGGCGGCAGCCTCGTAGTCGTGAAGCAAGTGCGATGGTAC
>CAWVVG010000298.1:0-4887 GCA_963932775.1 uncultured bacterium | reverse complement strand
TCTTCAGATTTGTCATCTCCACAGCCGACCAGGGCCAACATAGAGAAGAAAGGAACAACCGCCAAGAGTGTGTGCGTACGCATATAAACCTCCACTTGCTGGGAGGATATCACCACTGATTACCGAGTGCCGGTCAAGGTCACGTCAGGATGAATGACGATCAAGCAAATCTGCCAAGCGCGGCATCGCATCCGTGATGTGTTTGACCGCTTGCCCACGGAGCTTGCTGTACGCCCCTTTTAGAATTCGCTGAGTGCTTCGTTGAGCCCTGGCATCGGTAATCGAGAGCAGAGCGGCAGCGATGGCACTGCCGTTGGTCTGAAAGTGTGCCCGAGTGGATGTACCCGCAGCCTGAGCCGCATCCCAAAAAGGCTGCACTTGGCCACAGAATTCGTCCAGCAGCGCATCGATGCTCATGGGAATCATTCCGGGGCTCACACCCTTGACGGCCCGGAAGGCCAGCTTCACGGCTTTCCCTGAAAAGCCCCGCTTGTCTGCGACCTCCGCATCCAAGAGGCGAACCGCATCTTCTACGATAGCGCGACGTTTAGCGGGGTCTTTTGCGAGTTCGATCAGAGATGCCATGAGGTTCCTATTTGCCGTCCGTATTTTCGTAGCCCGGACAGCTGGGCACATAGTTCTTGCCACCGACTTCACGGAGCCACAGGCCCACGTGCATCTTAGCGAAGCATGAGTATCCGGATGAGTTTCGGTAGGCTCGCTGGAAACACTCATAGGAGCGCTCCCAGTCGCGATCATTCTGAGTCTTCACAATCATGGTGCCCGGAATCTTATCGGGAATGTCGTCCTTCACATATGTGCGCATCCAGAAGGGGATGGCATCGCACAAGATCAACGCCGCATTGTCATTGGGGCTGGACTTAAGCACTTCAAGCAGGGCATCTCGAACGGCTGCACTGGACTCCTCTTTCAGGGCCTTCGCTCGCAGACACTTGACTGCACTGTCACGGCGGGTGGCCCGAAAGGTACGAACGGCAGCCTCTCGTACAATGGCGGACTCATCTTCCAACATGGCCAGACAGACCATATCCTGAGCCTTGGAATTGCCTGAAGCCTTCACTGCCACGAGTGCTGCTGCGCGCACCTCACCGTCCTTGTCACCGGTGGCAATAGCAATGAGCCGGTCGACGATCGCGCGATCCTTGAATCCGCTCAGCCCCTTGGCTGCAGCAGCGCGCAACTCTTTCTCATCGCTGTCCAACAGCTTTACCAGCGTGTCCTCGAAGTCTTTCATTCCTGCGATGGCTGCAATCGCATGCCAGCGCGTCTTCACATCCCCATCCGCGAGCGCAACCTCAGCCAAGGTCTTCCGGGCGATCGGGGCCGTTGTCTGGGCGAGGGCAACCACGGCCTCGGTTCTTTTCTTGAGATCAGGCTTGGCCACCAGTTTCGCGAAACACCCAACGATCTTGTCATCGTCCACAGTCGCGAGCCCCTCAGCAATGGCTGCATCCCAGCCGTTGTCTTCGGTTCCAATGTGGTCACAAATACAGGCCTGGTCCTCCGCAGGTGCCTTATTTTTCCAAAGCTGCTCCGCCGCATAACGACGAATGCGCTCCTCCCTCATCTCCAGCCCCTTACAGACCGTCGGCCAGGCGCCACGCGCCGCTGCCTGTTCAATGTCCTTGGTGTCCACATAAGGGGGTGTCAGGTCACAACCGGACAGGGCGAGCAGAAACAGGAATCGCATGGCTTCTCCAGGTAAGTGAATCCACCTATCGTGATTGTCTCGCTTCTGGGTGGCTGCCGCCTTGCCATCGTACGCATCACGGAACCCGGCTCACCAAGGTTTAGCGCGGGTTCGACCATTAACTACCGGGCCATTGCAACGACCTGAGCAAACAAGAGGATATAATGTTCCGGCACACTGGCTCCACAGCTACCCTTGGAGAAGGAAGACCCACGACATGGCCCACAGGCTTTTGATTCAACGGCAAGGACGCCGGCCCCAAGTATTCCGTCTGCTCCAGTCGGAAGTCGTGATCGGACGTGGAAGCGGTACTGACCTGCTACTTCCAGACATTTCCGTGAGCCGGCAACATGCACGGGTCGTCAGGGTAGACAAAACAAGCCACAAGATCGTCGACATGGGTAGCCAGAATGGCACGAAGGTCAACGGTCATCCGGTCGACGAAATCATCCTGAAAGAAGGAGACGAGCTCCAAATTGGGAAATTCTTCCTCACCTACGAATTCAAGCCTGCTCGCACCATCGAAGATACCGAAAAATCCATAAAAACCTATACCTTAGACGGTGAACGGACGGGATTCCTCAGAAAAGTCACCGCCGTCGACGAAGGTGCCCACGCGACCACAATCCTGTCGCAGGACCAGCTCGGACACATCCGTCGACTGGCGGGACTGCAGGAGAACGCCAAGTTCGTGCTGGCCGGTACCGGAGATTCCTGGAGAATCGGTAAAAATGGACTAACTTTCGGCAAGGGTGGCATCGAAATAAATGGCGGTGGCCTCGGCGGAACCGCCACCGTGACATGGAATGGTGAAGCCCATCAGATCACAAAACTGGGGGGCTTGTTCTTCAACCTGACCGTAAACGGGACCAAAATAGAGACCCAGACCAACCTCTCGCCCGATGACCTGATCGTGGTTGGAAAGTCCATATTTACGTACCAAATATAGAATAGAAACGGTCCACTGGTGGGCGTACAATCCAGCCCCGAGTCGGTTGTCTGTGTCGATTTTTTCCGCGCCACGGTATGCTGTTGCACGATGCGTTGGAACCTCACCAAATTGGCCCTTTTCTTGATGGGCTGTCCCCAGCCCGTGGCACCAGCACCTCAGGCTGTTGCAACCCCACTCGCTCAAACGGCACCCGCGCCGCCCCCTCCGGGAGATGCACGCCCAACCGTTCGCGGTGGAGCCGGAACATGGTCCAAGGATGCGCCGCCCCAACAGGAACCCCTCGGGGGGGAAGCTCGATGCTCGGATTGCGACGTGGTGCTGGTCACCATGTGCTCGGTCCGACGGGATCACGTAGATGTCTACAAAGATCGAGGCCTCACACCGAACCTCTCTGCCATCGCGGAAGGCGGATACCATTTTGGCACGGCCTATGCCGCATCCAACTTCACACTTGCTAGCCTCACAGCGATATTGACCGGCCGGTTTGGTAGTGCCACCGGTGTAGTCGGGTGGGACAAGGGCTTGGTAGAAGAGGTCCCAACCCTCCCCGAAATTTTAGGTCTATATGGCTACGCTACCGGCGGATTCACCATCAACGCAGCCAGTGGTTTCCGACCCGAGTATGGGCTGGATCGCGGTTTTCAGCATCTCGAGATCATCGAAGCGCCGTCCGACAATCCTGACGGCAGACTCCCAACCGGCCCCACCGGCACTGCGCTGTCCGCGGCCCCTATGGTCAGCTGGATCGAGGCCCAGGATGCGAATCAGCGTATTTTCGCCATGTTTCACACCCGAACCGCGCACTTTCCATTCGTGGTTGCACCACCGACCGACGACCCAACCGGCATTGGAGGATTGCTGTGGAGCGACGACCTGAACAATGATGATGGTCCCCAACAACGACCCGGAGTAGCCGGCGGTACCAACGTACAAGGGGTCGGTGTGAGCACCGACCCAAACAACCTCCAGCATGCGCTCCGACAAGCCGGGAGCCCCGGAATGACAGCGTGGCGAAGGTACTACGCCGAAAGCATGGGAAGGCTCGATGACGACTTGGGTGCCGTCGTGGACGTGCTCGAGCGAACCGGTCGCCTCGAAAAGACCATCATCGTGGTGGTCGCGGACCATGGTGAGTCTCTCGGCGACCACGATGAATTTCTCCACGGTGACAGCTATTTCGACTCCGTGGTCAAGGTACCGTTGCTGATTCGAGTGCCTGGAATGACTGGGAATGCATCGCCCATCCAACCCCTCGTGAGTCATGTGGATCTGCTGCCGACCATCCTGGGTTTAGTGGGCGCTGTGAGCCCGGCTGGAATCGATGGGGAAAACCTCATAGCAGTGATGGAGAATCCAAACACACAGATTCGCTCGACTGCACTGGTCGAGGGCGGAGTGAGCTGGACGCCACGAGATACCATGCGGGGTGCGGTCATCTCACCTCCCTGGACCCTCCTTCGGCAGCCAGTGATGTGCTCCATGGGTCAACCTGAGCCCCCGCCCGGCCCCGGTGAGCCCTTCAAGTGCCTGTTCAACACCGAGACCGATCCCGGCCAAACACAAAACCTTGCCCGACAACATCCCGATGTCGTGAGAAAACTCCAGGCGCGATGGGATGGCTACCGAACGGCAAAGGCAGGTCAGGTAGTACCCACATCGGTGCGCCACGACCCCGCCTTCAAAGAGATGCTGCAGCGGAGTGGCTACTTCAATACCGCTGGGCCCAATGATGAATGACGACCCTTCTGTACCTGCACCCGCAAGGGATGAGCGTGGTCGTACCGAGCCCCAGTCAGCGGGTGTTGCTCACAGGCTGTCCGCAGATCAGCGCACAATTCAGGTAGGATGGACGAGTCCCGCGCGCGCGGGCGCCAGGAGGATGACCGAATGACCCGCGAGGAGGCGCCAGAACTGCGCTCCATTCTGCTCGTGTTGGCAGCCATGTTTGCGTTTTCGCTCATGGTGGTCTTCACCCGAGGTGCACAAGCCAACATTCTGGGGGTTGCTGCCTGGCGGGCGATCATCGTGGCCGCGGTCTTTGCCATCTCGGCCGTCGCCACGGAGGGCGGCACTTCCGCGCTCAAGCCCGACGCCATGACCCTCAAGCTCGGTGCTTGGCTCGGACTCGCCCTGGCGATTGCATCCTCAACATTCGTGGGCGGATACGCGCTCACCACTGTCGCCAACACCATCTTCTTGCACAACTTGGCTCCGTTGATGGTCT
>CAWVVG010000297.1:0-4889 GCA_963932775.1 uncultured bacterium | reverse complement strand
CGAGGGGCCTTGATTCTCCCACTGGGAGTCGAGACTACAGCGAGTACATCATGTATTGAAGGGTCAGGATGATGTCGGCGTCGGCGTTCTTTGCCACCCGGAAGGTGGAGTAAGCGACCTTTCCATCTCCAACGGTGAAGCTGACGAGCAGTGGGCTCGCGGCGACCGTGTAGATGCTGATGCCTTCCCGGTAATCAATGGAACCGGTCATGTGGACACTGACCGTGTCGGCTACGCCTTCAATGGGTGGCCATACAGGAAGGTCGTATTCAACTTGGGTGTAGTCGGAGCCCAACCACTCAGCGAGCGCAGCATCAGAAACAGCGGCTGTGATGATGCCGTACTCTCCGAGCTGAGCCGCATCTGGAATCTCATCCGCACCCACAAAGTTGATTGCGGAAGGCCAGGTCTGCTCGACCACATCGTAGGCCCAGTCACTGGCATAGATCGCGCCACCGGCCTCTACATAAGCCTTAATATTGCTCCGGATGACCTCGTACTGGAACACCGTCTCTGGTGGTTCCTCGTCGTCTGCGTCGTCCATATCCACGCCGCCGGTATCATCGCCCTCTGTAGAGTCTTCACCTTCGTCATCGGGAGCAGCGGTGTCGTCGCCCAGAATGGGACCGGGGCCTTCACCTTCTTCTTCATCGTCGGGCAGCGGCTCGTAAATCAGGCCTTCCTCGACGTGACCACCATTAAAAACGATGATGTCGTACTGAAGCATCTTGTCGAGATCCATCAAGAA
This sequence comes from uncultured bacterium, assembly GCA_963932775.1. Taxonomy (GTDB): domain Bacteria; phylum Myxococcota_A; class UBA796; order UBA796; family UBA796; genus UBA796. Next base: position 4,141 of record CAWVVG010000297.1, on the reverse strand, counting down.
TCCAGCCATCTCGTCAGCGAACAAGCCGTCGATCAGCTCGTAGTTGGCGAACCCCATGTGGCTCAGGACATCTTGGAAGTCGTCGTAGTCACCCGTAATGACCGCCACATCCAGTTCAAGCGGATCGAAGCAATCCGGCGCCTCGATCTCCACATCCTCATCACCTCGGACGGGAACGGTGTGGGTCTCGAGAATCTGGTCGCCGTACTGAACGTAGACCGTGTAAGTCTGATCGGCCGGCATCTCGTCGAGCAAGAAGTATCCGTCCCGATCGGTGTAGGACTTGCGGGTATCGTACAGCTTTCCAGAGTCATCAATGAGGTGAGCATAGGCCATCGCGTCGGGCAGCCAGTGCCGACCAGAGGGGTCGCATACTCGACCGAGAATGGACCCTGGAGGCAAGCCTGCTATTGATTCCTCGTTCTTGAAAATCGTGTTCTCAGAGCAGCCAAAGACCGCTAAGGCGAGGGAAACAGTGAGCAGAGCATGACGCATAGAATCTCCAAACGGGCATTGGCCAAGAATCAAAGCCACCAGTGGGTGGGACTGAGGTGAAGTTAGCCCCGTCTGGCCCCGGTGGTCAACTGATCAGTTGGGTTATCACTCGGAAGTCGCGGTCCAGTCACCTGAACGACCACCTCTTTTCTCCAATAGGCGCACGCCGTCAATGGTCATGGACTTGTCGATGGCCTTGGTCATATCGTAGACGGTGAGGGCTGCTGCACTGACCGCTGCGAGGGCTTCCATCTCGACACCCGTGCGCCAGTGGGCTGCCACTGTGGCCGTAATGTGGATGGCTCCGTCGACGGCCGCAACCGCCACATCCACCGCATCGATGGGCAGTGGGTGGCACAAGGGAATCAAGTCGGACGTCCGCTTACAACCCTGAATGCCGGCGAGTTCAGCAATCCGTGTCACATCGCCCTTGTGAACCCGACCCTCTGTGATCGCTTCCAGTGCTTCCGGCGACATCCGAACCCACCCTTCAGCCCGGGCAACCCTGTGGGTCATGGGCTTGGCGCTCACATCGACCATGCGAGGTCGCCCGGTCGAATCGATGTGGGTGAGTTTCTTGCTCATGCGTCCCGCCAGATCGGACAGGTGAGACACCGAGGTCCGCCACGGCCCCGAGACAGCTCGCTGCCCACCAAGTGCACCGCAATCCTGCGGCCACTCGCGAACAGCGCATCTACATCGCCGCCAAAGTCTGCCTCGAGAACCGCCATGTACCCCTCAGGACTGAGAATTTCGAAACCCGCTTCACCCATGGCAACCGCTGTGCGGTGGTTCCGTGCATATCCGACGACTACACCGGGCCCAAGGGCCACATAGTTCGCACCATCGGTCCACTGCTCGCGGCGGGCATGGATGGCGTGGCCACCCCCACAGAGAACCGCGTCCAGAGGGTGTCCCTCACCCGCGAGTGCATTGAGCAAGTGCTGGTCCAGATCGTCGATCACAGTCTCGCCACCAACTCGACGAAGGCCCAAGACCTTGGCCTCCTCCGGTCCACCCGCCTCAAGCAAGGGCGAATACACGACACCCACATCTCGGTCGGCCAAGGTGAACACCGTGTCCAAGTGCATGGAGCTTCTTTGCTTGGGCATCTCCACCACCAAGACCCGCTCGACTCCTTGGTCCAGCAGCTCGGTCGCGAGGCGAATAATCATGGCCCAGCTGGTGCGCTCTGATGCACCGATTGCTACCAATCGCTCGGACACTACCAGTACATCACCGCCCTCGATGGTCAGGGGCGTTGAGCCGCCCGCCTGATGGACCCGGGAAGAACTCTGCGCGATGCGGGCCTCACCAAACATTGGGTGGCCCTCAAATACAGCCCAAGCGAGCATGGTCTCTCGGCGGCGGGCCGCTTTGTTGGCGTTGCCAACCACGATGGTCTGACCCACCACAGCCGCCAAGTCACGGGTGAAGATGAGGTTTGGAGCGGGCTCAAACAGGTGCTGACCTTCCAGCCCACCACCCTCGGTCCCCACAATCATTGATGACGCCAAGGAGGATGGGTCGAGGGCCTCAAGGCGCGTCAACTGCGGTCCACTCAGGCCTTCGTATGCCGCGACATCAGCCAGAAGTGCCGTCCGGCATTTTGGGTCTGCTACGACATCGCTCAACAACTGCTCAAAGAGCACCACATCCGCGACCGTACTCAGCACATCGCACAACTGTTGATGCTCGTCGGCCGCAGCCCGCACATCGACGAGATCGTCAAACAGCAAATACCTCGGGCTCGATGGCTCGATGTGTTCTGGGAGCATGCGCTCCAACGCTGTCCCCGGCGGGTGTACAACAACCCGCCGCAGACGCCCTACTTCACTGACTACTTGAATCATGGACCGGGCCTAACACAACAGGTGCGATAGTCTCTGGGGGATGAAACACGCGATCGCCCGCCTTTATCGAAAAGCATCCGCAGGAGAGTTGCCGCTTTCGAATGCCCGATGGGCCAAGACCGTACTTAACTGTGTACACCTCGCTGTAATTGTTACCCAACAGACCGCTCGGGACCGACTTCATGTCCGTTCCGCCACCCTCGCGTACTGGACTGCTGTGGGTGCTGTGCCCCTGCTGGTGATCGCTTTCGCACTCACCGGACCCATCGGCTTGAGAGAAGCCACAGTCGAGTCGGTGCGAGGACTCATGTACGACACCGTGCTCAGCGATGCGGTCGGCGCCGAATTGGTCGCCGTGCTTGAGCAAATGCTGCACCAGGTCGACCTGGGCACCGTTGGATGGATCGGTGTGCTCGGACTGATGGCCATCTCAAGCCAGATCTATTTTCAGGTCGAGCTCGCCTTCAATGACATCTTCTCCACCCGACTGCACCGAAGCTGGTTTTGGCGATTTTCGCTGTTCAACCTCTCCTTGTTGATCGCCCCCCTGCTGTTGGCCGGCGGAATGATAATTAGCGCCAAACTACCGGACACAGGCTTTGGGTTTGTGGTGCCATGGCTAATGACGTCGGCCGCCTTCGTCCTCTCCATAAAATACCTACCGAACACGCCGGTTCGCTGGCGGTCGGCCATCATCGGCGGCTTGGTTTCAGCCTTGCTGTTCGAGATGTCCAAGCGTGGGTTCACCCTCTACATCGACCTGCTCGGCACCCGAGACAGCCTCGCTCGGCTGTACGGATCCGTTGCCTTCCTGCCTCTGTTCTTGATCTGGCTGAATGTGGTCTGGCTTGTGGTTCTCATGGGTGTTGAGTTGGCATACGTGATCGACAAAGGCAGCCAGTTGCTCGATGTACAACGAGAGCGTGCCTCCGACCCCCATGCCTGGCGACGGAAACCCGACGGATTGTTTGCGGTGGGCATTCTCTTGGCGCTGTACGAGGCGACCCACACTGGACCCGCAACGCTGGCGCACATTTCGGACGTGGCCGGTGTTCCACGTCATCACACCCGGGCTGCACTCGAGGTGCTTGAGGATGCGGGCGTGGTGGCCAAGGACCCTAAGAATGACTGGCTGCCCACCCACTCACCGGACGACATCAGTGCAGCCGAAGTGCTCCGGGCCTGGCAGAGCTTGGCGGCACCGCGCTGGATGAGCTCCGGGCCTGGCAAGCAGCTCGTCGCACAGATGCAGCTGCGGCTGGAGCACTCATCGGACACCTCCCTCGCGGACCTTGGAGACCAGGTTCGAACATGAAACGACACCTGAAATGGTTGGTCATGGGCCCAGTGGTCGGCAGCTTGATCGCGGTAGCCACCGTGGGGTTCGGACACCAGTTGTTGGTGAAAAAGGCGGAAACGGCGCTTGCAGAGCACGGGCTTCAGTGGACGCAGACCGACCACCAACTGGATCGCCTAAGCTGGAGCCCGTTGACCGGCTCTGGTGTGCACATTGGCGAGCTCACCCTGACTCTCTGGCCAACCGCTATCGCCCTCAGTTCGGTCACCGTAGACTTAAAAACACTTGGCTCGACCGCCCGCTCGACCGCCCGCTCGACCGTCGGCTCAAAACCATTCAACACCCCCCAAGTGCCTGCACAGCCCACAACAAGCCAACCCTTCACAGTCGACCCCATGAGCGTCTCCATCACAGACCTTCACATCATGTGGGGAGATAGCGCCCTGCTCGATGGGCCCATCTCACTGATTGACCCGGGCCGGAACTGGAAAGCAAG
>CAWVVG010000296.1:0-4917 GCA_963932775.1 uncultured bacterium | reverse complement strand
AGTCTACATCGCCGGATGTGATGAAGACGACATGGCCGGCTTTGAGGCTGAATGCGATGAGCTCAGGTCCCTCGAGTTTAACGACTGGGCCACCGACGATGGCTACTACGGCCTGACCGGCGACATCAAGCCTTGGCGCTCCGAGGCCCTGATCACTGCAGAAGGCGACCTTCAGCTCACCGTTCACGTCGAATTGCCGGGACAAGAAGACAAAGAAGACCAAGACTTCCGCTTCACCTTCTCTATCGATCCAGAATTTGCTCCGGTCGACTGCTTGGAAGATGAGAACCAGGAAGCCTACGTTGACTTCCGCGATGGCTCCAACTGGGTAGATGAATGGTCCGAAGACGAAGATGGCTTCCGCATCTTCTACTTGAACTCCGGTGCATACCAGGTGAACCCGAGCAACTCGGACAACAGCTGGTACCTGAGCGACGATATGCTCTCCGGCTTTGGCATTGCCAAGTTCGCCGCTGAAGAGGCCTTCGCCCGACCCACAGACTACGGCCATTACGATCTCGAAGGTGTAGGACCCAGCTTCTTGGCCGTCGATGATCACGAAAACCCAGACCTCAGTGGATACGATGCCAAGTTCGCAGCACTGTGCGAGCAAGTGGGCGCGACCTGCGAGGGTGTCGAGTACGACAACGACCCGGACACACTCAACTGGACCGATGAAATGGTTGAAGTGATGGGTGCCTCCAAGAATGGAGAGCCACGGTTCGAGCACAAGATCGAAAAGAACGACTGGCGCCCGATCGACTCCAGCATCTCTGGCCTTGACGGTTGGATGGGTGTGCAGTCCTCATGGGTTCGCCTCGAGGTTGGCCAGACCATCGCTGAAGGCGAAAGCGTCAAAGGTGACTTCCAAGTCTTGTTCGAAGGTGCTGAGGGCGGCTCTCGGGTGCTCATCCGTGGCGACTTCAAGGTGGACGAGCTTGGCTTTGACCGATGGGGCTACGAGATCCTCGAAGACGCCAAGCGCGAAGAAAACAAAACCCCGTACTGCAATGGTTCGGAAATGCCCAAATAGGGCGATCAACGGGCAACTTTCGTTGACACAAAAAAAATGCTCCGTTACCTAAACTGAGTCCACGGGAGGTTTTCCGTGGATAGAAGGCCGAGCATCCGTGTTGCTTCGACGAACGCGTCCCCCCCCAACGTTCGTGGAACAATCTGGAGTTTCGGCCTTCGTCCATTTGGGGTGGTCCGCGCCCCAGCAAAACCTGCGAACCCGAAGGTTCGATGGCCCGTTGTTCCCACGAAAGCAGGGACATTACAAGCGGTGTATCCATGGGGGTTAGGGATGTGTATGATTCAGGCCATGCGCATCGTCCCCATCGCTCTCCTTATCGCTTGTGGTACCACCGATGACGTGGCCCAATCACCCAGCCCTGTTGCACCGGTAGCATCCGCTGCAGTGCTCGCTGATGCTACCCAAGCGGAAGACAATCCAGAAGAAGGGTGGGGGGCCATCTTTCGGCGCGGAGGAACAGCGTGGAAGGTCGGGGGTGGAACCGTGGTCGTCGGCCCTCGCACAGCAAAGATTATTCAGGTGAAAGGAAACCCCTTGGCCTGCGGGGGTGTTGCCATAAAAGGAGCACCCAAACATGGTGTACTGGTTCTGCCCGAGGGTGCGCCCGTACCAGAAGACCGGATGGTTCCGGCCATTCAGGCCCACCGCATCGAGCGATCTGCGTGGCGTCTCGACGAGGTGTTGCCAGCTCGGGGACGATTCGACTCCAAGGTGCCCTCCACCCAGCCATCCATCCAGCGGGGCATCGAGGTGGGCAGCGTCACCAAGACCCGCCGTCACGGAGCCCCACCCTTCTTGATTTCCACGGGGGTACGAAACTGCCATGGTGCTGTGGTCTTCACGGACGTCAAGGCCGAGGGTGTCATCGCATATGACCAATTGACGGAGACCTGTAAGCCCCTTCGAGTGGTACCGGCCCACGACTATGACGGAGACGGAAACCGAGAGTTTGCGGTCTTCAGCGACGAGCGGGTCCGGCTGTACCGAGTGACGGAGCTACCCGGCAAGCTAAGCATGACAAAGCTGGCAGACTGGCGCTGCAAGGCCGAGGGCTGAACATGTGGCGCACTGCCGTGCGGGGCAGTACGACATAGCCATGAGAGACATCCCCATTGACCTGAATGACATCACCGAAGCCCGCATCGCTGCGGAACAGGCTGGAGATGATGCAAAGTTGCTCAGGATGAGGGATCTGGAGCTGGCGCACCTCGCGCTGCCACCCGTCATCGACGGCGCCCGTCGCAGCCGCCTGCTGGCCACCGATGCCATCAGCACAACCTGGGAGGCCTGGAGTCTCACCGGTGGTGAGCGGCTGTTCTTGCGGTGCATCCGCCCTCGATGGACAGCAGACCCCGTCATTCTTCGACGAATGACCCGGGGCGCGAGCGGAGATGCATCCTGGCATCCATCAGGCGACTGGCCCCACCTTCGCTTGGTGGCCAACGGAGCACTCCTGGCCGACCGCTTCCCCGTCGAAGATGTGGCCTCCACAGAGCGCCTCGCACGAACCTTGGGTGAAGGCCTTGCCGCACTCTCCGAGCTTCACGAGCGCGGCCAAGTTCACGGCGGACCGCTGGCTCCGTTCTTCATCGAGTCAACCCGGCCCCTCCGCCTCGCACACCTCGACGCATTCGACGTAACGGCGACCACAGCCGATGACCTGCGAGACCTGGCCCGTCTTATCGTCGCCATGGACCCACTCAACTGCGACCCGGTTGCCATGCTCGCAGAGGAATGGATGGAGTCACCGCCTCCGACCGCAGCCGACGGCATTCGATTGCTGAATCGCTGTCTTGGCGGCGTGCTCTTGGCTGAACGCCATCGCCTAAGTATTGCCGCCCGCAGCGCACACCGGCTGGATCGAAAGACCCGCCTGGCACGCGCGGTGCGAAAGATGACTCAGATCGTCCCCCCTCCCGAAGGCAAGGTCTGCATCAAAGCCGGTTCAGACGGGTCGCTTGTCATCGTAGAGAGTGAAGACGGTGTCATCCGCGGTGGAGCGGTGGCCGATGCAGAAAGCAGCCGCTTTTTACCCATCATCTACTCGGATAGCCAAGGCCTCGATGCCCAGTCAGCACGGTTTCTGCTCCGTTCATGGGCCCTCCGAAAACAAGGCGACGAGACGCTTCGGGCCGAAATCCAGACCAGCCTCAACGCCAGGGACATCCAGGCGGAACGATTGGTTCGTTGGATGTCGGCCATGGCACGACTGCGGGCCTCCCGCTTGATTCTACGGGTCGGCTAAGAACAGGCCGGCTTAGCGCCACCAGTCTGAGTGAACGATCTCAAGGCGGTAGGGGTTCATGCAGCCCGCCCCCCCAAGTGAGGAGACCACCACTCGGTACTCGCCGGACTCACTGCCCCAGCCCCCATCCAGGGTGAATTCAATGAACTCTTCCCCAGTGGCGTTGAAGTCCTCGAAGAGCTCCTCTCCCGTGTCCACATTGACCACTTCGAGCTTGTACGTGATCTCGCCAGTGAACCCCGACAGGGTCACGATGAGGTCATCCACATCGGCCCAACTGTCGCTGTACACAAAGCTGAAGCGATCCACATCGTCCTCAGAGTCGAGGAATGACGTGATCTCAAAGACATCTTCAAGGGCTCCCAGACCATAGTCGACGAGGTCATTGGGCTCATAGGTGTCTTCATCGGCCGCATCTTCATCGACAATGCCATCGCAGTTATCGTCGATGCCATTGCAGATGTCGTTCATGTCGGGCGCGATGTCCGCATCGTCGTCATCGCAGTCGCCTTGATTCTCCGTATAGCCGTCGCGATCGTCGTCCAGGTCGGACGGGTGTGTCTCGTCCTCCGGGGGCTCACCGGTGTCGGTTGGGTCTTCGCCACCATCATCGCTCGGCTCATCACCTGCGTCGAAAACGTCCGAGTCTGTCTCCGTCACCTTTGTGGCGGCACCGAAGTCGCAAGCAAACATGGTCAAAAGAAGCGTCCAGATCACAGAATCGCCCTCCATTCAGGTGTATCGTAGCGTCGTGGAGTCTATACCTACCGATTATTGGCGCGGTCGTCGCGTACTCGTCACCGGCGCTTCAGGCTTTGTGGGCCAGCACGTCGCCAGACAACTGCTCGCCGCTGGCGCCGAAGTGCATGGTACCGGAAGGCATCGAGCCCCGAGAAATTGCACAGTGGGCCATCGGGCCACCTTGCCTGAGGATGCAGCCCAGCTCTTTGCAGAAGTCCAACCCAGCATGGTGATTCACCTGGCTTGCCCTGTAGTGGCCGGCGCAACAGTGGACCAGGCTGCCGCCCTTCGCGCCGGTATCGTCGATGCCAGCCTTGCGGTTGCTGAGGCCAGTGCGCACATTGGAGCGCCCCTGATCCACGTCGGTACCTGCGCTGAATACGGGCAAACCACAGCACCGTACATAGAGAATGCCCCGTGCGCTCCCACCGATGCCTACGGCACTCTCAAACTAGAGGCCAGCCTGAAGTTGCTGGACCGGGCACAACACCAGCCCATAGCAGTGGTACGCCCGTTCCGGGCAATCGGTCCCGGAGACACCACCAGTGTTGTGGCCTGGGCCGCACGAGCGGCACTGACCCAGACAGAGTTTGAGATGACCCGGGGTACGCAAGTGCGAGAATGGAACCACGTGGATGCCATCGCTGCCGGAATTATCGCGACAGGAATGCACAAGGCTGCCTTTGGGCGCGTGTGGAACGTGGGCGGTGGCCCCAACGCCAGTGTGCTCTCCGCGGTCCAGATGGTGTTTCGCACGGTGGGCGCACCCGCTGACTTGATCCGAGTCGGCGCCCGCCCCCAAAGAGACGGTGAAGTGACGCTGCTGGCTGGCGACCACCGCCAAGCACAGGCACTCTGGGGCGCCATTCCGCAGCCCTCCTTGGAAACGACGATT
>CAWVVG010000295.1:0-4950 GCA_963932775.1 uncultured bacterium | reverse complement strand
CCACGGCCAACCGCCAAAACCCGTACCCCGGTAATCTTGGAAGGCTTGTTGCAGCTCGGCTGAAGTGTTCATCACAAAAGGACCGTGTTGGGCGACCGGCTCTCGGATGGAACGACCGGAGAGCAAGAGCATCTCGGTGGCTTCCGATCCATTCTCTAAGGCAACTGCCGCACTGGGATTGAGCTGCACCCCGGTCGGGGCCGACACATCGGTGTCGGCCACCCGAAGCCGTCCACCAGAGTGCACGTACAGCACACGGGTGTGGCCGGGTTCAGTGGCCGGCAGGGTCCAGCATGCGCCGGGCGCCATGGAGATTCGCCAGACCTGAACACCGCGGGCTGGGTCCACTGCCCAAGAATGGGGTGGAGGGCTTGGCGGTGCTTCATCTTCCAAGGCACCTGCGATGAGATGCACTTGGGTCGTCCGGCCCTCATCATCAACAAACTCAAGACTGGGCAACGCCTCACGCCACAGCATCTTGAAGTGCGGCTCCACCATTTTGCTCGATGCTGGGAGGTTGAGCCAGATCTGAAACAACTCCGTTGGGTTGTTCCGGTCCGAATCAACCAGCGGAAACATCTCAGAGTGAACCACACCCTGACCCGCTGTCATCCATTGAACATCGCCATCGCCAAAGCGGGCACTCGCACCCAAGGAGTCGTGGTGATCGACGTACCCTTCCCGAGCCAGCGTGATCGTCTCAAAGCCCCGGTGAGGATGCTGAGGAAACCCTGGAACTTCGCTCCCGTGGTACATCCGCCAACCATCGCGAAGCTCAAAATCCGACCCCATATTTCGGCCCATTAGCTGGCTACGGTCTACGCCGAGATTGGCATTCCCAGGTGGATATTGATCCCTGTGGTGAGCCACGAATAAGAATGGATCAAGCGTGGGCCAGTGCAGACCCAGGGCAATGGTCCCAATGACGGTGGGGCCGGTCTGGGGTGTGTCATGTTCCTTGGGCACAGAAACTCCTAAAACTCGGTGGATGAAAATCTAATGGCACACATTGATCCACAAAGCCACCATATGAGTGCCCAATACCCGGACCGTACACGGTTGCAAAGAACTGCCTGTTGGCAAAAGTAGGTCGCGGTACTTGGCTACAAAACATGGCTGACCAATTGGGTCTTGCATGTTAGACCAGTGCTCCAAATTGGAGGGTGAGCAATGGGCGAGATGATCTACCACGGCAAAGTCAAGCAAGTCTGGACTACGGAAGACCCCGACATCATTGAATTTCGGTACACCAATCAAATCTCGGTCTTTGACCAGGTCATTCCCAGCCTCGTTCCAGGCAAGGGTGAGTCCCTGAACAGAACCTCTTGTCACTGGTTCCAGCTGGTCGAACAGGAAAACATCTGTGAGACCCACATCATCGAGATGACCAGTCCGGACCGTGTCCGCGCACGTCGATTCGATGTGGTCCACGAGCCCGGCGCCATCGCCAAGGATCGGGAGAATGTCTTCGTTCCCCTCGAGGTCATCTGCCGCCATTACCTCGCTGGCTCCGGCTGGCGTCGGTACCAGCGGGGCGACGTCGGTGCCGAGGAATTCGGATTTGAGCCCGGAACCGAGTTGACGGAAGGGGTCAAGCTGCCCAAGCCTTACCTCGAGGTCTCCACCAAATTCGAGAAATTTGACCGATTGCTCGACACCGCCGAGGCGCTCGAAATCTCAAACCTTGAGCCGTCTGAATTCGACGCCATCATGGACATTGTGCTTAAAGTCGACCAAATCATCGGCAGAGAGGCCGCCAAGGCTGGGCTGATCCACGTGGATGGCAAGAAAGAGTTCGCACTGGGCAAAGACCGAAAGCCCGTACTGGTGGACTCCTTTGGCACCCTCGATGAGGACCGTTGGTGGGACGCCGAAGCCCATGCGCGGGGAGAGATTGTGCAGCTCTCCAAGGAGTTTGTTCGGAGCCACTACATCGACACTGGCCACCACAACGCCCTGTATGAAGCCCGACAGAACGGTACCGACGAGCCGCCGATTCCTGCCCTGCCCCAGGAGGTGATCGAGCAGACATCCAAACTGTACGTCGACATGTTTGAGCGACTGACTGGAAAGACCTTCTGACCCCAATGAAGCGTGTCCTCAAGACCGCCATCGACCATGGAGAATGTTTATGTGGTGGGTCTACGTCATCCAAAGCGGGAGGCTCTCCTACGCCGCCGCCGGAAGGCCAGGCCCCTACTATGTGGGCAGCACCACCGACCCCGCAAGAAGACTCCGACAACACAACGGAGAGATCAAGGGCGGGGGCAAGTACACGGGTTCCTTGAGACCTTGGGAGCCGAGGGCTTTGTACGGACCTTATGCAGACAGGTCCGAGGCGATGAAGGCCGAGATGGCCCTGAAGAGGGGGAAGAAGGGAACAGGGAGAACCAAGTGGTCGAGCTCCGACTCCGAGTGGTTCAGGGGGATCGGGCCCCAGCATCCGTGGGTTTCAGACCCCCTGATGGGAGCTCAAGAAATCGAGCGCTCACACCTTCAACTCGAATAAAAAATGGTGGACAATACAGCAACATAGGCATAGGTCGGCGACCTGTTCTTAGACTTCGTTGATCGTTTTGGGCGCCCATCCGAGATTTCTCGGACAAGGGCACAGGGAAGCTGGTGAGACTCCAGCGCGGCCCCCGCCACTGTATCGGTGCAACTGCACCGTGAGCCAGGAAACCGGCCCAAGACAACACACACACACATTCCTCGGTGGGAGGATCTCGGTGACGCTGACCCAGCATAGCTTGGCCTCAGAAGCACCAGGGCTCCCGTTTCGGAGCCCCCATCGTCCCGCTTCTCGCCACTTTCATCTCCCTCTCCACCGCACTTGCGGCAGATGAGCCCGTGGGCGACGAGCCCAAGGTCAACGATGAGATTGTGGTCGAGGGCAAACGAAGCCTGATCCCGGACGCACAAAACACCCCGAACCAAGTCACCGTGATCGAACTGGATGGCAGCCTGCCTGTTGGAGGCGAGGTGGCCGATGTGGTGGGTACCGCTGCGGGAATTCACGTGCAGCGACTGGGGGGCGTCGGCGACTGGTCTACGGTCAGCATTCGCGGCTCCACTGCTCGTCAAGTGGCGGTGTTCCTCGATGGAATCCCGCTCAACCCAGATGGCGCCATCACAGTGAACCTGTCCGAGCTTCCCACCACCGCTCTGGAGCGCATCGAAATTTATCGAGGCCATGCTCCTGCAGAGTTCGACACCGCACCCATCGGTGGTGTCATCAACCTGGTGACCCCTGATGAACCTGAGTCCATGGGATTCTCGGTGACAACCGGTAGTCACAGCACCCATCGTGTAGGGGCGAACGGGGCGGCATCGGGGGAAGTCGCTGGATGGGCTGTGGACACCTGGGTGGCCACAGAGGGCTTGGCAACCAGCGGGAACTACCGGTACTTCGACAACCGAGCCACCCTGTACAATTTATTTGATGATCGGTTCGTCGAGCGCACCAACAACGACAAGAACCAGCTCAACTTGCTGGGTCGAGTCCGCGCCACCCGCGACCGAGTCTCCATTTCCTCGACCCACGGTGTGTTGGAGCGAACAGAGGGCATTCCAGGCCCTGGAATTGCTCCAGCACTGGGCACCCGACTGGAGACCACCCGGTACCTGAACGCCCTGCAAGTGGACATCCATCCAGACTGGGGGCGGATCAAGCTGCAAGGCTGGCAGATCGCCCGGGATGAAGTCTGGGACGACCGCGACGGAGAAGTCGGCCCAGGCGCCCAGTGGGAAGCGCGTGAGACGACCACAAAGGGAGTGGTCGTCCACAGCGAGTGGCTGCTCACCGAACATTGGGTTCCCGGACTGACCACCAGTTTTCGCTTTGACAGAACCCAACTACAAAATCTGTTGACCAACGAGCAAGACGCGCCCCTCAACCGCAGAGCGTGGTCTGCAAGCCCAAGTATCCGCACCTATCTGCTCAATGACCAGGTCCAAATTAACGGCACCATGGCCATCCAAGGACTGCACAACCAGGCGATGGGTGAACTCCCTTACGACGATTTCAGCGGAGCGCTTCGACCCGACAAGACCACCCTCATCACAGCCATGCCGCGGGGGGGTATCCTTTGGCGACCCCTACCCATGCTCGCGCTCAAGGCCAACGCAGGCCGCTACCTGCGCCCACCGGACTTTACAGAGTTGTTTGGCGACCGGGGCAGCATTGTGGGCAATCCCGAGCTCCAGCCAGAGCGAGGCACCCAGCTCGATGTGGGGGCCCGCGTGCTGTTAGACGGCCCCGTTAATGCCATCATCGAAGTGGCCGGGTTTCACAATCGGTCCGACAATCTGATCGCCTTTGTTCAGAATTCCCAAACTACCATGCGACCCATCAACCTGGGCCAAGCTGAACTCAAAGGCATCGAGGCCGCAGCACGACTGGTCTTCTTCGGATTCATCTCAAGCCACACCAGCGCCACCCGCACCTGGAGCGAGAATCAATCCCAGACCAAGGCCTACCGGGGCAACCAGCTTCCCGGAGTGCCCGAGTGGGAGGTTCATCAGAGCACCTCGCTCACACTGGGTGACTGGGCCCGCGCAGGCCACAGCCTGAGTTTCACCGATGGAAACTACTGGGACCGCACCAATTGGTACCGGTCTGCACCCCGGACGATTCATGGGGTGTTCGCCCGGGTCCGCCCAATCAAAAATGGACCCGAGCTTGAAATGGAGGTTCGCAATCTGTTCGATCACATGGTCGCGCGCGTACCCAGAAACCCCCTCGACCCGGAGGACACAGCCGTGGTCCTTCAAGGGTTGGATGACTTCCACGGCTATCCATTGGCTGGCCGAACGGTGCTGTTTTCGCTCCGTTGGACCGGCTGACCTCAAACTAAGGAGAACACCATGAAAATCACGACCACAATGTGGCTCACATCCATCACACTGCTCATCGCCTGTGCTGACAAAACCAGTGACACAGGCCACGAA
>CAWVVG010000294.1:0-4963 GCA_963932775.1 uncultured bacterium | reverse complement strand
ATTCAAACATAAGCCCACACTGATTCAGACAGGAAGCCCACAAGGTGAAGTTTGAACAAGAGACTGAACAGCGATACGACGCCACAAGAGGTGAGCAAATGGGATTACGAGACAAGCTCCTTCAGCGAGTAAAAAAGGCGACATCACGGTTTAGTGGTGAGTATTCGGCGCCAGCGCCCGAGGAGCAGGAGCCCTATGAGCGGCCAGGTGTTCCGAACGAAGATGCTGAAGTAGTCATGGCCCGTCTCAACCGCCCAAAGGGACGTCCGAAGGGTTCTTGAGAGCATTCGCAAGTCGGTCCATTCTGTCTCGAAGCTCCGAAGCACTCTCCTGAATGCTGTTCCGACTGGACGACGGTGGGTCCATTCTCCCATAAGAAATGTCTACCCGGGCGCCGGGCAACGGGATCTGAAACCGGTCCCAGGAGCGAAGCCTGATGGCCAGGGAGCACTGACTGACCGCGTACACGATCGGGCGCCCGGACCAGGCCGCCAACGCGAGCGCACCCAACTTCACTTCATTGGCTGGCCCCCGTGGCCCATCCACCGCAACCGCCGGCGATAGGCCTTCTTCCAGAGCCCGCCTCGCCTGCCGCAGGGCTGAGACACTGCCCCTGCTGCTGCCACCTCGGACGAGCCCATATCCAAGCCGTCCGATCACCTCAGCCAATAGGCTACCGTCCCGACTCAAGCTTGCCATACCCACGATTCGGGTCGAGCGGTGTTGGGGCACCATTGGCAGCTGCTCTCCATGCCAAAACACCAAGACTGCGCCGTCGCCATCGAGGGCATCCTGCAACAAAACTTCGTTGTGCGTACGGACCCGCCAAGTCAGCCGAATCACGCGCACAAGGGCGGCAATCAGCGCACCTGCGACCACCACCCATCCACTTCGGTATTGGTCCTGTTCTCTGAGCACGCTAAACTCCCACCCAATGTACGTTTTGGGTCTCAGTTGTTTCTATCATGATGCCGCCGCCTGTTTGCTTCGGGACGGCGTGCCTGTAGCGGCGGCCTCAGAACAGGCATTCACCCGAAAAAAACACGACGAAGGATTTCCGATTCATGCGATCCGCTGGGCTCTCTCCGATGCGGGCATCACGATGGACCAAGTCGAACTTGTCGCGTTCTATGACAAACCTCTGGTTAAATTTGAGCGGATCCTCAAGAGTCATCTGGCCTCTTTTCCGAAATCGTTCCCACAGTTCGTCCGGGGCATACCGAGCTGGTTCTCGACAAAGCTCAGGCTGGACAAGCTTTTAAGCAAAGAGTTTGGGTACAAAGGAGCGATCGTCTACGGACAACACCATCGCTCCCATGCAGCCAGCGCCTTCTACGCATCCGGTTGGAAAGAGGCCACCGTACTCACCGTGGATGGTGTGGGAGAATGGTCGACTGCGACTTGGGGAGTTGGGCGAGACAAGGAAATCGATCTCATCGGCGAGATTCGATTCCCCCATTCCCTGGGCCTCCTGTACTCCGCCTTTACCGCCTACCTCGGCTTCAAAGTGAACTCCGCAGAGTACAAAGTCATGGGCTTGGCACCGTATGGGGAGCCCAAGTACGTCGACAACATCAAGGAAATGTTCCACCTCAAAGAAAACGGAACCTTTCGTCTCGACATGCGCTGCTTCGACTTCGATCATGGCTTGCGGATGTACAACGAGCGATTTGAGAAGGTCATGGGCCAACCCACACGACCGATGGAGTCGGGTGAACTCGGCCAGTTCCACAAAGACGTGGCACGATCGGTACAAGAGGTCGTCAACGAGGCGATGGTCAAGCTCGCGACCACTGCAGTCGAGGCCAGCGGAATACCGCGCCTTTGCTTGGCAGGGGGCGTGGCACTGAACTGTGTAGCCAATGGCCACATTCTTCGGGAAGCCCCAATCGAGGAACTGTTTGTTCAGCCGGCTGCTGGGGATGCCGGTGGTGCCATGGGCGCCGCTCTATGGGCCTGGCATGATTTGCTCGGCAAGCCCCGAGAATGGAAAATGGAAACGGCCTACCTTGGGCCTGGATATTCGGATGACGCCATTCAGACTGCACTCGATGGCCTCGGTGCGGTGTATCGGCGCTTGGATCGGCAACCTCTGCTGGACCGGACGGCTGAACTCATCGACCAATCCATGGTGGTCGGATGGTACCAGGGGCGCCTCGAGTGGGGACCCAGAGCCCTCGGTCATAGAAGTATTTTAGGAGACGCTAGACACCCCGAGATGCGGGACATCATCAACCGCAAAATCAAATTCCGGGAAGGCTTCCGCCCGTTCGCCCCGAGCGTGCTCGAGGAGTCCGCATCCCAGTACTTTGAGCTGGACCGCCCCAGCCCCTACATGCTGCTGGTTGCCCCTGTAAATACGGACGCAACCCCCTTGCCCGCGATCACGCACGTAGACAACTCTGCACGCATACAGACCATCAACCGAAGTCAGGATGCGCTGTACTACGACTTGATCGACACCTTCCGAAAGCGAACGGGGTGTGCCGTGGTCATCAACACCAGCATGAATGTCCGCGGCGAACCGATTGTGAACACACCAAGGGATGCGTACCACTGTTTCATGCGCACCCATATGGACGCCATTGTCTGCGGGCCCTTTCTTCTACTCAAAGAAGACCAGCCCGACATCGAACTTTCGAGTGCGGAAGTGGCTTTTGGTCTCGACTGAGAGTCGACATACCCATCCCCAACTACAGCGGGCTTACCCATTTATGACAACAGAGCGCCCACTTGGCCCAAAAAACGGGGTACACTAATAAAGCAATAGGGGTTTCATATGCGAACAATGTTTTATCCTGGGCTTATAGCCATACTCACCCTTGGGTGCAGTGCAGCCAAGCTGGACCTCGGCGAAGACGATGGCTTCTTAGATATTGACACCGACGGAGATGGCTTGACCGACTCCGAGGAAGAAGCACTTGGCTCGGATCCCGACCAGGTTGATTCCGATGGCGATGGCTTTGATGATGGTGTCGAGGCCGACTGGTATACCGACCCCGGTGACCCACAGGACCACCCCTATGAAGGCGGCTGGCCAATCGATTCTTGCAGGAATGAGCTGACTCCAACTGGCATGGCCGTTGGTGACACCATCAACGATGTGAAGCTGGTGGACCAGTATGGAGAGGAGGTCCGCCTCCACGACTTCTGTGACCACGTAGTCCTGATCGAACATGCAGGCTTTGGTTGAGGCGGTTGCACTGTAAGTGCACCAGAGCTGGAAGCTCTGTATCAACGTCATAAAGCCGCTGGCCTCATCGTGATTACCGCCATGACCGGTGGTGCGAATGTAGACACCGAAGCATGGGCCGACACCTACGGACTCACCGCTCCGGTGACCTCCGACTACCCAGCCAACTTGGCCAGTGAATGGAATGTTAGCGGCATCCCTGCAGAGCACCTGATTGGGCGGGGTGGCGAGATTCTAATCACCAACCAATACTCGATTAGCGAAGACGTAATCCTGGAAGCGCTCAGCCGATAGTACTGGTTTTAGATTTAAGAGGCCCTTCCACGCATTTGTGTGGAAGGGCCTTTTGCTTTCCACCTGTCATTTATGCGTAGAGATGTTGTAAACCGCCTCGATTATTCGCTCGATAGGTGTACGATTCGGACTCTAAGGAGTCTCGATGTTTTTCAGAATAATTCGTACAGTGTGTCTATGCTTACTCATTCAGGGCACCGCCAATGCCGGTCGAGTCCACTTGCTGCCCGCTGGCCCCATGATGGCCGACGGTATTACTGCCGTGACCATTCACATCTGGATCCCTCAGCTCGCCTCCAGTGACAAGGTCAAGATTAAACCGGGCAACGGCAAGATCACACAAGTCGACCGGTTCCCGGGTGGAATCGTAGCTGCAAGCTGGATTCCTTCCCGTGAAGGTGGGGCTCGAGATGTCCCTGTGACTGTTACCATTCGCCGCAAGGGGTCTGCACCCGAGGTAGTCACCCTCCAAGCTCCGCTGGTTCCGCCAAGAGTCGGGTCCATCGACGTGAAAGCAACCGGTGAGTGGGAGCCAGGGCAAGACTCGCTGCAGGTGCGATTCACTCTGCAAGGGACCTCCAGCCAAGCCGTCAGCGAGCGTAGAATTCTAGTCAATGCGTCGGTAGGCAGCATCACGGAGGCGGTGCCACTGGGCGATGGTACTTTCTCTGCCCGGTGGACCCCGCCAGCATTGGTCCCTCAAGCACGAACCGCCATCGTCACAGCCGTGGATGCCGCGGCTCCGAGCACCATCAGCGGTTGGACATCGTTCCCCCTGCTGGCGAAACAAAGCCTCTCATTTGGCGCCACACCAGATAGTCAAAACATACTGGTGGTTGGAGATCGCGAGTACGGCCCGGTCCAGGCATCCCCTGCGGGCACCGTCGCCTTTGATGCCCTCGCGCACCCGGCAGTACGCAGTGGCACCCTTCGAAGCATGTTGCCCGATGGCCGCTCTCTGGATGTCCCGGCAAACCTGCCGCTGGCCGAATATCCCCGGGTCACCTTCTTTCCCCAGCCAAAGACCATTCCAGCCGGCAGCACACATACCATCTTGCTTGCGGCGACCACTCCGACCGGCAGCCCACTCACAAACCCAACCATCACGGTTCGGTCCGAGACTGCAACCTTAGGCACCGCCTCGGCCACCAACATCCCTGGTGTCTATGCACTGTTTACTCAGATTGACGGTGGGGACCGTAAGTTAAAGCTCACCGCAAACATGAAGGACCCCGCCGCTTTGGTGAGCAAGCTGCAAGAGGCGAAAGCGGAGATCTCAATTCTTAATGGACTGCCAACCACCACGTTGACTTCCGACCCCGACCCCCTGCCCCTCAAGGGTCGCATGTTGACCTTCACTGCCAAAATCGAAGACGGAGCGGGAAGCCCCATGCGCAATAGCCTACCCGGTATGTCTGCCATCCCTGGACGCCTGATGAGCCGCACCAGCAACAAGGGCAACGGAAAGTACCAGCA
>CAWVVG010000293.1:0-4967 GCA_963932775.1 uncultured bacterium | reverse complement strand
CGTCGGCATCCGCGTCGGCATCCGCGTCGGCATCCGCGTCGGCATCCGCGTCGGCGTCGATATCGGGCTCTGCTTCCTCGCAGTCCGGAGAGCCTGTACAGCCGTCATCATCGCAGTCGAACAGTGTATCGGCGTCGTTGTCCGCATCGTCCGTACAGTCTCCAGGTTCTGTGCCTTCGATGCGCGCATTGTCAGCTGTGCCAGAAGGATCCTTGGGGATGTCGTTGCTGCAACCCAAGGTGAAAGCGAGGAATAGAGAGACTAGGAACGAACGGTTTTGCATTGGGGCGCCTTTGATAGCGCTTGAGTTAACGTAGAGAAGCATCTTATGTACCTATTTTTGGTACTTTAGCTCAGTGCCTGTTGTTGTCGTGTCAGTACAAATGTAGGGCTAAGCCGGCCGATCGGTGACCCGATAATTATTCCATTAAGGGGCGGTTTCGGCCGGGTACGGCGCCGCTTCTCTGCACCCTACGCAAAGAGCCACTTGAGTATGTTTAAGCATGCGCCGAGGCATTGTAGAGCTGTCAGATGTCAGCCATCATTGGGTTGGTCATTCCCGCCCGCACCCAACCCTCAGTAGCAGATGTTCCCGAAGGCTGGAATCAGCACATCGCTGAACAGGTCTGGGTCAAAAGAGTAGGCATTGGTGTCCAAGATCACGCCACTATGACAGGTCGTGCAGGTCCACGGGGCAGGCATCACGACCGATGGGCGTTCCTCGGAGACCGGGAACGTCGACCGGTTCGTGAGCCGGTCATCAGGCCCATAGACCAGGAACTCCAAGGCATTGTCCGCCCGGCGTCCAGTCAACAAGATCTCCGTCTCGTGGTCACCACTGTCGCCCACAGCTTGAGCGACGAAGATTCCATTTTCAAAGTCTTCACCCTTGATTCGCGGACCGCACTTCACAAGCGAGTCCACCTCGATGAAGTCCGTGGGGTAGCCAACGAGCTCTTTGAAACCCTGCAGTGTCACTGGATAGCCCAATGAGCAGACATAGTAGCGGTTCAGTCCGCGTCTAAAGAAGGCCTGATCGATGGACCCGTCTCCGACGACAATGCTTCCCAGCATGACACGACCCATGATGCCGGATGCAATGGCTTCATCTCGGTTGATGGTGTCGCCGATCTCAGCGGCAGA
Organism: uncultured bacterium; assembly: GCA_963932775.1. GTDB lineage: Bacteria > Myxococcota_A > UBA796 > UBA796 > UBA796 > UBA796. The sequence goes on along the minus strand of CAWVVG010000293.1, from coordinate 3,824 downwards.
TATCTCTATGGTGTAGGCCACCCAGCCCCGCTCGTGCTGGTCCATTTGACTGATGTCGATTGTCTCGGGCAGGCTCAGGAGATCGAGCGCCTCCAGCTCACGCTGAAAGCCCCCTCGGGCATCCGGCGGCGTAATGCCCCAGTCAATGCCCTCCAAGGGCTCATCGCAATTAGAGAGCGCGTAGGGGTCAAAGTCCGAGTCGGCGTCTGAATCCGCATCGGCGTCTGCATCCGCATCCGCATCCGCGTCCGCGTCGGCATCCAGTGGCGTCTCGTCGAGTTGCTCGCAGCGATCACCATCGTTGCGCTCGAAGCCCTCCTTACACGGGGCATCCATCTTCTCAGATGAACACGAGAACAGGCACAGCCACAGCAGCCACATAAAGTCAGTCATCGTTATTGCCTGTGATTGTAATGGTGCCACCGATGCTCTCAAAGCCAATCACCTCAAAGGCAACGTACTCAATGTCTGAAGTCGGAAGGCTCACATTGTCCTTAAAAATGAAGTCACGTCCGACCGCTGTGAGTTCAGTCAGCGCTCCCACATCAGTGAGTGCGAAATTCTGCTCAACACGAATACTGCTAGAGATGGACACGAGCTTGTCGAGACCGTCGAGATTCTCCAATGAACTGTTTCCTCGAATCTCCAGAGAGTTCCCGATTTCGGTCAGCTCCGTCATGCCACCAATGCTGACCAGGCTGTCATTCTCCGTGATCTCAACATTGCCTGGCAGATTCTTAAGGGACGAAAAGCCTGCCAGATCAACCAAGACATCGTTGCGCTCAATATAGAAGAAGCCGCCCACGCTCTCGAGTGCGGCGAAGCCTTCAAAGCTGGCGAGCGAATTGTTGTTCTCGATGTCCATGTAGCCAACGACCTCGGTCAGGCCATCGAGTCCGTGCACATCCAGCAGGCTGGGGTTGTCGCGGAGCTCAAACGACGCACCAATCGTGTGGAGCGCCCCGAGCCCAGTGAGATGCTCGAGTCCGTCATTGTTTCGAATCTGAAGTTCAAAGACAATCTCCTCCAAGCTATCCAGCCCCGTCAGGTCCACCAATTCCGGGTTCTCCCAAAGCTCCAGATTGCCCTCAATCACACGAAGGTTGTGCAGGCCAACTAAGCTGCTCAGTACATCATTTTTTTCCAGATAAATGTAGCCAGAGATGGTCTCCAAGGCGTTCAAACCAGCCAGCGAGACCAAGGCGGGGTTTTCCCAAACAAAGAGGCCATCTCCGATAAGCTCAAGACCCTCAAGACCTTCAAGGTTCACCATCGCCATATTGCCGCTGACTTCAAAGTTGTAGCCCACGCTTCGCAGTGGCTGCAGACCCTGCATGTTCACGAGAAGATCATTGCCGAAGATATAGACATTGTTGCCAATGCTCGAGAGCATGCTCAGACCGGTGAGACTCTGCAGTGCACGATTCCCGTCAATCTGAAGCGTGCCTGTGACCTGCTTAAGCTGGTCAAGTCCCGACAGATCCACCAGTTCAGAGTCCTGAATCAAGAGGTCACCGTCCACGATGCATAGACACTCCAGGCCCTCAACTGTCGATAGACTCGGGGACAGAGTGAGGTTGCCCTGCACCCCAAGCGTGCGTCCATCTGAGCACAGCTCGAGGTCCGTTCCGTCCCAGACTAAATCTCCAGTCACCATGGTCTCCGCAGCGCCGGGTGTAGGGCTTGCATCATCACAGTCCTGGTCCTGGCTCAGACCGTCTCCGTCCACATCATCATCAGAGGTGGTGTCGTCACAGTCGTCATCCACACCGTTGTAAGGTGCTTCCGCGGTACCCGGATTGATCGATGCATTGTCGTCGTCGCAGTCACCCTGGGCTGGAGTGTAGCCATCGCCGTCGGCATCCTCTGGGTTTATGGTCGGGTCTCGAGCCTTCTCTGGGTCGTTCGCACAGCCTGCCAGCGCGATGAGGCAAGCCACTATTTTGATCGATCGGCTTCGCATGAGAATCCTATGACCAGTGGGCGAGCAACAGCAGGGAGAGCATACATGGTAGCACCCATTTACTAAGGTCGAGCCATCTGAGTTCGTTAAGTCTGAGCCTACTCCGGCGCGCCAGCATCCACCCAGTCGACAACGATCGAGACCTTAGTCGCCGTCAGCGGTGCACGGGGTGGCATCAGTGAATCATCCTCAATGTCCAGCACAATCCGCGACACAAGAATGCTCGCCTCAGGGTCACCAGGGACCACATAGTCGGCCAATAAGGTCACAAAGCTATCGGACTCGGTCTCCAGGCGTAGATCGCCAGCGGCGGCCTGACCGCTGTGACATCCGCGACAGGACGGTCCGATCACCTCAGCAAAGACCAGACTAAAGTTTAGGAGTGGCACGCCGGTTTCTTGGCCCGAGTCGGAGCCCTCGGCAGTCCCAGAGTCTCTCCAAGCCGGGTTCTCTGTAGACCCCCCTCCTGGACCCCCTTCGGGAGCATCACCCTGTTTTGATGAACACCCCCAGCTGACCATCAACCCGATAATCAAGACCATACGAGACAGCGCGCTCATTCTCGTCTTGAAGCACGCTCTCACCATGACTCCGGCGGTGTGGCCTGGCCCCAGCTGTCGCCGCCCCAGCAGGTCATCTCTCCTTCACTTAGGGTGATGGCGCAGGTATGTATGGCTCCAGCTGAGATCGCAAACACCTTGCCCACAGGGTCGCTTGCCTGCCCATACTCATCCATTCCCCAGCACTGAATTTCGTCCTCCATATCGACTGCACAGGAGTGACCTGAGCCGAGAGCTAAGGCCTTGAAAGGGACTTCAGGGGGGGTGGCCTGGCCCCAGTCATTCTCCCCCCAGCACGACACCATCCCTTCGGCGTCGAGGGCGCATGTGTGCCACGCACCACCCGCCACAGAGACAAAGCTGCCTTCCGGTGGCGAGGACTGCCCCAAGTCGTCTCGACCCCAGCACGAGATCGTGCCCACGGTATCCAGCGCGCAGCTGTGCCACCAGCCAGCATCAACATCCGTGTAGACCCCCGCTGGAGGGCTGGATTGGCCATGGTCGTTGTTGCCCCAACATGCAAGCTCACCATCCAGGCTCAGGCCACACATGTGCAACTCGCCGGAGCCCAGCACTGCAAACTGGCCTGCGGGAGGAGTGGATTGACCATCTACATCTTTACCCCAGCACTGCACCTCGTCATTGACATCAACCGCGCACGAGTTCCACTCACCAGAGGTCAGGCGCGTGAAGCTGCCCTCAGGTACGTCAAGCTGCCCGAGGTTGTTGTCGCCCCAGCACTGCAGCGCAGAGGCCTCATCAATGGCACAGGTGTGTGCATCCCCAGCACCAACAGCTCGCCAGCCCTCTCGCAGATCCACAGCCACTCCCGTATCGCCGTCCGCATCCGCATCCGCATCTGCGTCTGCATCTGCATCTGCATCGGTGTCTGCATCTGCGTCAGCATCTGCGGTCACACAGCGGTCCTGCTCATTTCGCTCAAAGCCGTCGGCGCACGGCGTCTGCTCCTTATCACTGCCCGTACAGCCCACAAGCAGCGCTATGATTGGAAGAATGAACCGCGCCAAGACGTACTCCATGATTGTTAGCTGCTGACCATTCAGCACCTTCAGTCTGGCATGGTCTTTCGTCTAATACTCAAAGAAAGTGAAAGGATGGGCTCAGCCGAGTCAGTCAATGGGGCAATCCCTTGGAAATGCTCCGGAAGGATCAGACCCCGGGTAGCCCAAAGACCCGGGCGCGCACACGTAACCAGCATCCGCGTCCATCCAGACGCAGGACTGCCCCATGTCGGCACAGCTGATGTGGTTGACGCTCTCATCCAAGCAATACACTAGGAT
>CAWVVG010000292.1:0-4972 GCA_963932775.1 uncultured bacterium | reverse complement strand
CGTGGGAGCCGTGGGAGCCGTGGGAGACGTGGGAGCCGTGCGAGCCGTGGCTGGCATGGGAGCAATGGGAGGCCATCAACAAGCCTGAATTTGTGGGATCGGCCAACACAGCGTCTGCCTTTCTCACAACTTCAGCCTGCATGTCAGTACCAACTTCACACTCAGTATCCTTTCGGTTGAGGAACTGGGTGGGACTCTTGTGGAGGCCTGGCAGCGACTTTGGACCTTTCTTACTCATATCCTCACCTTACCTCGTTTTAGCTCTCTGTGATACGTGGACGGTCCACAACCCAACGACGGAAGGTGGACTCGACGCTTCCGTCGTGGTCATTCGTTAGGCGACGTATCAGCGAAGATGAGATGCCCATGTGCTCCACACATTTGAAGGTATTTGGTCGTTGCCCGAACAGGTCGCCTGTATGCATGTAGTTATGCAGTGGGCGAACACCGCAGTAGGGGGCATTCCAGCAACTGCTACACTGTGGCAAAGCATCCAGCAAAGACGACACCGCAAGAGTTCGGACCGTGGGGTGATTCATGGCTTCTGCCATCGTCAAATCGTCCACGGTACCAAGGGCGAACAACTCGTCACCCATGGCTGAGATCATCCGCCCTTCGTCAGATGGGTAGATGGTTCCGTCATAGTTGTAGGCCATTTGTCCAGTGCCCGATCCTACCGGCGAACGGATGTCTACAAAGTTGGGGTCGTAGGGTGTGAGCATTTTCTTAAGGAAGATGGATGCGGTCCCCTCACAGATCTGGACGCCCTGCTTGTTGAGCTCCAAAATGTAGTCCAAAGACTTTTCGTAGAACTCCAGATATTCCTCTTGAGAGTACCCAATGGCCCGCCAGGTCTTATTCGCGAAGCCAAAAGGATTGAGGGGACGAAGGTGAATGTTCCGAATCCCCAGTTCCACGTATAGATCGATGATCTCCTTCCAGTTCTCGATCGACTTCTTGGTCGTGGTCATGAGCGCATCTACGTGCCACAGTTCCGGGTCACGACCCATTTCGATGTATCGCTCATTGAAATGCTTGATCCACTTGATCACGTTCTCGTAGGCGTTGCTTCCTTTTTGCCAGGTGCGATTGAAGTTGTGAACGTTAGCGGGTCCATCGAGGCTGGTGCAAATTAGGACACCGTTCTCCATGATCCAGTCGGCATTTTCTTTGTTCATATACGTCATGTTCGTGACCAACGAATGGTCAAGAATCTTCTTCTCGTATTTGTTCTTTTCTCGGCTGTAATCTACGACGAACTTGACGACGTCCATGTTGACCGTCGGCTCCCCACCCTGAAACTCAAAGTTTAGGTAAGGGGAGGGCGTTCGCATCGCGTGATCAACCACCTTTTTGGCCGTCTCCATGCTCATGTCGGTGTCGACTCGATCCATATCGGTTCGTGAAGCGTGGCAGTATTTACAGCTCTGATTGCATCGAAGTGTACTGATGACCACCGCCAGATGCGGTCCCTGGCCAAGCCAAGGACGCCTGCGGCGAACCTTGTCAGCCATGGCCTCAAGGTCCAAGTCAGCGCGGATGAAACCCTTGCGCTGTAAGCTACGATATTCCTTATGTTCCGTGCCGATCTCGCCCTTGAGGAGAGCGTTGAAGTCTTCGGTAGAGAGTGTATGCCACTCTCCAGCGTCATTGGTGAGTACTTTCCAGTCGTCCACATCACCAAAGCGCAGGAAACCGAGCTTCTCAGGCGCAACTGTGGGCAGCTTCAAGTTCATCGAACGGGTAGTCATGCTTCGCTTCCTTGCCGGTATGACTGAATGGTCAAAAAGAGTACATGATTGCAGAAGGCATCTACGATCAATTCGCCGTCGTCCCCTTCAACTGAAAACTTTCCTTCAGTTGATGAGTCGCCGTGGCTAAATGACACAGACACGTGGCCACCGTAAGCCTCAGAGGTCAGGTCGAGGGCTTGAGTGTTGTACAGGCTGTGGTCGAAGGTGATTTGAGTCTCAAACACTGCCGTCCTCCCAGGGGACGGAAATTTCAAGCTCGTCTTCTTCAAGTTCTTCGGCATCCAGTTCGGCCAACAACGCATCGATGCTGGACTGAACTGGCGTAGTGAAGAAGGCTCGCGCCATCGTGTATTCACGTAGAGTTGCAGTGCTGTCAGCGATTTGCACGCGAATTGCCTGATTCAACAATTCGTTCGCGAACTCGCCGGCCAGCGCTTCAAGTCCCGCCTCGTCGGTGTCTTCCTTGGTCTTCAGGTGAACCCCAATGACGCCGTCTGATGGTCGAGACATGAAAAGCCAGCATCGATCTACGAATAGGTACGCAGCACCGTAAACAGCGTCAATCACAAACAGGTCTTCACTTACGTTGAAGGAGACCTGTCGGTCGGTGATGTTGTATTTCAGTTCAAAGGAGGTTGGTTCAGTCAGTTCAGCTTGTTCGTTCAAAGCAGATTCTCCGGCCCGAAGATGGCCATTCGTTCTTTGTGGGTCAACATTCTGGACATCGCGTCCAGAGTTTCTTCATCTACCGCGCCAAGCTCGTTCTTCGCAATACGTTTCCCGATTCCTGTCACAACTCGCGCAAGGCCTTCTTGAGTTCGAAGTTCGCCAGTGCCGCCATCCATGAGGATTAGGTCGAGGAGTTGAGTGTGAGTGAGGCCGTTCCCGCCGCCACGCCGAGCACACAGGTGAACACGTGCCGTTCCGCGGGTGGAGTGCTGTAATGTTAGAATGCTAGCGCCTGCCTGAAGTTCCGATAGATTGTGTATTCGCCAGCCTTTACCGACATTTGAACCCATGGTCAGCGGAGCGATCAAGCACCACGGTGCTTCGCCGCCTCCCATGGTCGCGAATGAGCGAAGGCTCGCGGCTCTTACAGTTGCGGGACTTAGACCGGCACCGGTTGCAAGGGCAGCCCCGGTAAGTCCGGTGCTGACGGCTTTCAGAAGGTCTCTACGTGATTGCATTACCACATCCCGTTTGTGATCTGAAGTTGGTAGTTGTCGCAAGTGGCAGGGACCGATGCATTTCTAAATACCTGAATGTAGAAGTCAGAGGAGTGGTCCTCACAGGTGTTTTGACTGATGGAGCCGGCATCACAGGATTGGAGGTCCGTGGGTAGTCCTCGGAATGTACCGTCGTCTCTGGTTTCGTAGAACCAGCTGTACTCGGTGTATCCATCGGCATCCGGCATGCAGCTGTCTGCATCGACTCCGAGCGGATCATCTCTATACACGATGAAGCTGTACAGGCCTTCCCCGAAGCTTACGCCGGCATCGAACTTAAAGTCGTCCCGTCCTGCGGCAAGGTCGGCAGCGAGGTTGTCGCCGGCACTGATGATGTACCAATCATCATCATCGTCTTCGAGAATGTTTCCGGTGACATTAATCGTCGTGGTTCCATCGTCGTGGAGGACGCTCCATTCGTCGATGGGATCTTCCATCCCATCACCGTAGGTTCCGTTCTCGTAGATGTCTTCTGGGTCGCAGACCTCGCTCGTCACTGAGACAGAGTCGCCCGATACGTTGTCGGCAGCATCCGTACAGGTTGCGAAGCACACGGTGGATTCGCCGCGAGCAAGTGGGTCTATCGTGACCGAAAAGGTTCCACTGTCCGTGCAGGTGTCTGTGACCGTCCATGAGGTAACTGCATCACTGCAGTAGAAGTCCATGGTACAGGCCGCTTCACATGTGCCGGAGAGGTCCATGAAGTCCTTGTTCCGGTGGGCTGCGGGTGTATCGATGAGGGGTGGTGGTGGTGAAGAACCATCGGTGACTCCGATCGAGGCCGAGAACGGTGGGCCTTCGTCAATGCCATCGTATGGCGTGACTTCACAGGTCCAGGTCTCGCCGTCACCGAGCTCGCTGGCGGTGACGAATGGCGTTGTGAGTCCCGGCATTGCCGTGCCATCCCGAAACCAGGAGAAGGAATAAACGAGTTCGTCTTCATCCGCATCAGAGGACGCGACATCAACTGTGCACAGTAGGCTGTCGGTGGGCTCGGGGTCTTCTGGGCCAATGATCGCGTTTCCACCCGTCGGTGGTGAGTTCTCGATCGTGACGATTGTAGACGAAACCATGTCACCGGTAGAGAAGCCATCTTGGGGTGTAATATGGACCCTGATCTCGTCTCCGCGAACGGTCTTCTCACTCGGGAACGTAGCCAGGCTTTCTTCGACATCGACGACGCCGTTCTGTTCCCACTCGTAAGAATAGTTCTCTACATCTCCGTCCTGATCGAACCAGCCTGTTGCAACAGAAGTGAGGTCGTCATTGGTCTGGGGTGCGAATGGCGAAATGGTCACTGCATCGACGCGGGGTGGGGAGTTCCCGACCGTTATCGAGGCTGTTCCGGGGTCCCCGGCGGAATGCGGATCCCGTGCGGTCACCAATACCTCCCAATATTCGTCGCGTTGGGTAGTGCCGGCGCTCACCACGGGCGTGGTACCTCCTGGAAAGGCGCTGCCAGCGACGAACCATTGGTATTCGTAGCTGATGGGGTCGCCTTCTGGGTCGACCGCCTCAACATCGATGTTGGCCGTCAACTGAGTACCGGAGGCGGCTGGGTCCGGTGTGATCGACACCTCTGGAGTGCTTGGGGACTCGTTGATGGTGAAGCTCACTGTGTCCTGGCCGCTGAGTCCAGTGAGATCGTAGACCGTCATGGTGATCAGGTGTTCACCAGCACTGAGTCCGCTGATATTACCCGCCCAGTCGCCAGAGGAGGAGGGTGCGGTTGAGAGGCCCAAGTCGCCGTCTAAACTGGAGGTGCCTACAACAGTAAGAAGGTCGGGTGAATCCTCGGCATCGTCGAGAACCGCCTGGAGGGTAATGGCATCGTCCGAGGCGAAGTAGCCCCCGCCGTCGGGTGCCACGATTAAAATCGTTGGGTCATGATTCTCGGTAACATTGACTGAAATTGTGGCCGTCGCGGTGTCCAGTCTGGAGTTTTTGACCGTTACAGTAATGCTGTGCACTCCGGGCTCATCGAAGCTCATA
>CAWVVG010000291.1:0-4982 GCA_963932775.1 uncultured bacterium | reverse complement strand
GCATCGGCATCGGCGTCGGCGTCGGCATCGGCGTCGGCGTCGGCATCGGCGTCTGTATCGGAGTCGTTAAACACGGAGACGCCTGAATCCATCAGCTTAGGAGATGGGGTGCTACAGCCAATCGCGGAGGCCAACAAAATGATGAAAAGGCGCATAAGGCTTCCTTAAATTTGAAATTGATTGAACCAATATTACCGAAAAAAATGGCCATGATGTTGATTTTTCTCTCACATGTCATGTTTTTGAGGTGGCGGCATTGAATGAAACGGCACCGTGCTACCCCGTAGTGACATTTTACTGGACCGGAATAGTACCGGCCCCATGAGATGTATTTTCAGTTTGTTGCTCTCGCTTTGGACGGTAGGATGTGCCCACCGGGTCATTCAGCCACTGATGAAGCATCGGCTCAGTCCCGACCTGCCCTTTTGTGATGACATTCCACCGGCATCGGGGTCCCAACTCGATGAGCTGGTGACCTCTCTTGCCGTCCCTTCGGATCAGACCGGAGTGTTGTTGCTGGAGCGCGGAGCGACAGCGCTTATCGCTCGGGCTTGGTTGATTCAGAATGCGACCGAACGCATCGATGCCCAGTATTTTATATTTCAAGCGGATAACGCGGGCATTTTGGCTACTGATATGCTCTTGTTGGCTGCGGAGCGTGGTGTTCAGGTGCGGCTCTTGGTCGATGACACCCTGCCCCAAGGTGACCCAGAGTTGCTCGCTGCGCTCTCCGCACACCCCAATGCCCAGGTGCGAATTTACAACCCGGTGATCAACGTCGGCCGGTCCACACCGGGCAAGATCGGAGCGGTTGTCACGGACTTCCGTGGAGTCAATCAGCGGATGCACAACAAGTTGTTTATCGCCGATGGGCGGGTGGCAATCACAGGTGGGCGCAATGTGGGAGAGGCCTACTTCGACCTACAACAGGAGCACAACTATCGTGACCGGGATGTCTTGTTGGTGGAGGGAGCGGTCGCATCCGCACAAGTGAGCTTTGATGAGTTTTGGGGGCATACCCTCGCTCAGCCGCTGGAGGCGGTGCTCCGTAAACCGCTGAAATACTCACCTCAGGCCATATGGCCAGTCCTTCATCAGTACGGATGCAATCCCGAGAACTTTCTTCCAGTGATTCGAGCCCGAATCGCAGCGGTACCGGAGTCGCTTCGGAGCCGGGTAGATGTGGGGCTGTACGATGAAGTATCTCACACCGACTACATCTCAGATGAGCCAGGTAAGAATCACTCTGAAACTCTGGAAGGTGGTGGCATTACAACGACGGCGCTCATCGGGTTGGTTCGTGAAGCCAAGGAGAGCATTGTCATCCAGACCCCGTACTTGGTGACAACCGATGTGGGGTTGGCCGTTTTTGGTGGGGCTGTGGCCCGGGGTGTGGAGGTGCGGATTCTTACCAATAGCCTGGCTTCTACCGACAATATAATGGCCTTTGCTGGATACAAGAAGGGAGCGGATGCCTTGTTGGCTGCTGGTGTCGAGTTGTTTGAGCTCAAGCCCAATATGGAGGGTCAGCGTGAAATCATGAATGGCCCGATTGTGCACCGGTATCGCAGTGACATGGCCCTCCACGCCAAGAGCATGGTGGTCGATGGTCGGATTGCAGTGGTGGGTTCATTCAATCTGGACCCACGCAGCGCCAATCTAAATACCGAGTCGATCACGGTGATGTACTCGGATGCAGTCGCTCAGCATCTGTTGGGGCGCATGGAAAATGAGATGAAACCAGAAAACGCATGGCAGCGAACGGAATCATATCAGCCGGAAAAAGAAGCCTCGGTGTGGAAGCGGTTTAAGGTGGCAGTAGCCTCCGTCGTACCAATTCTATTGCTCTGAAGTAAGGCGGGTTTTTTCGGTTTTGTGGGTTGAATTTGTGATCGAATAAGGCAGTGTCTGCTGGTTTCGATTCCTTTTGGGCTCAAGGTTGGTTAGATACTGTCTCGAAACGAGCGATAGGCCGCTCTTGTTTACTGGGATTGACGTGTTTTACCGCTCTGTCGCTATCGAAGGAATGTGCAACTACCTGCCGGAGGTGGTCGTTCAGACGTCATCCATTGAGCAGATGTTGTCCAAGACATACGAGCGGCTCCACATCGCGCCAGGAACGATCGAGGCGATGACCGGTGTGGGTGCGCGGCGGTTCTGTCGGACTGGGGTTCAGCCATCAGAGCTGGCGACCCGTGCCGCAGAGCAGCTCTTAGACGAGACTGGTTTTGATCGGTCGCGCATTGGAGTGCTCGTGAGCACTTCGGTCTGCAAGGACTTCCTGGAGCCGTCGGTGGCAGCGTTGGTTCATGGCAATCTGGGGCTCTCCTCCAGCAGCCTAAACTTTGATGTCGGCAACGCTTGCTTGGGTTTTATGAGCGGCATGACCGTGGTCGCCAATATGATTGAGCTCGGCCAAATAGATGCGGGCTTGGTGGTCGTGGGGGAGGGCAGTCGCGAAGTTACGCTCGCCACTGCAGAAAGGCTCCGACAGGAAGCCGCCACCTTTGATGATTTTCGCGGGAATCTGGCCACCCTGACCTTGGGCTCTGGAAGCTGTGCGATGCTCTTGGTTCATGAGCGACTGGCGAGTACATCCCACCGAGTCCAAGGCAGTGCAGCTCTCTCAGCTACCCAGCACAACCGCCTCTGCATCGGTACGGCCCAGAGCATGAAGACCGATGCTCCTAAGTTGTTGAGCGAGGGCGTAGATTTGGCGCGTCGCACTTGGACAAAGGCCAAGACTGCCCTCGATATCGATCCCCATTTGGTCAAGTCTTTTGCACTACACCAGGTCGGGCGCCCCAACCACGAGGCGGTCATCGCTGCGCTAGATGTGCCTGGAGAGCGTGCCATCCGCTTGTACCCTCGACTGGGAAATGTCGGTGCGGCCGGTGTGCCCCTCGCATTTTCGGAATCCCTCCAAGAGGGACGCTTCGGCGAAGGGGACACAGTGATGCTGATGGGGATTGGCAGTGGCCTGAACACTCAGATGATGCGTGTGGAGTGGTGATGGTCAACCCGACTCCATCGCTTCCGAGTGGTGTTCGTTCCGCCTACCCTTGGACTGGACAGTGGCTCGAGGTGGATGGCGGCCGGATGCACTACCTGGATGAGGGTCCAAAAGATGCACCGATCATGTTGTGCGTCCATGGAAATCCTACGTGGTCATTCTATTGGCGTTCGCTCGTGGAACACTTCGCGGGGCAGTACCGGGTGGTGGTTCCCGATCACATCGGCTGCGGGCTCTCCGACAAACCCCAGGACTGGGACTACCGGTTGGCCCAGCATGTGGACAACCTGAAACGCCTGGTGGAACACTTGGATGCCGACGACATCACACTGGTCGTCCACGACTGGGGTGGTGCCATTGGAATGGGTGTGGCCACGGCACAGCCGGAGCGATTCTCTCGCTTTGTCGTCACCAACACGGCGGCATTTCTATCGAAGGCGATTCCTCCCTCGATAGCGGCGGTGAAGGTGCCCGGGTTTGGGGCCTTGGCGGTTCGTGGAGCCAACGCGTTCGCGCGGGCCGCGATTATCCGGGGCGTGACCCGACCGATGTCGGCTGAGGCCAAGGAAGGACTCTTGTTCCCATATGGCAACTGGGCGGACCGCATTGCGACCTTGCGCTTTGTTCAGGACATTCCATTGGCTGCCCACCATCCAAGTTTCGCCACATTGGTTCAGATTGACCATGGCCTGGAGAAACTTCGCGAACAGCCCATGCTCTTGTGCTGGGGCAATGAAGATTTCTGTTTCACCCCCGCATTTCGGATGGAATGGCAGCGGCGCTTTCCCGATGCCAAGTGCCTGCACTGGGATGATGTGGGCCACTACGTGATGGAAGATGCGCCCGACCGGGTCATCGCTGCGATGGATGATTTTCTTGGTGAGGCGAGCTGAACTGTGACTGAGCGCTCGACAAACAGTCTGAACATCGCCTCGAAGCTGGAGCTTCAAGCCGCGCTTCGGCCCTTTCAGCGCGGTGTGGTATTCCCTGAAGGTCGGGACGAAGACGGCAACGTTCGCTGGACTCATCTTAGCTTTCAGGACCTGAATCAACGTGCAGATGAGTACGCCCGTGGGTTTCAAGCAGCGGGCATCCAGGTGGGCGACCGAGTGAGCTTGCTTGTGAAGCCATGCTTGGATTTCATTCCACTGGTTTTTGCCATCTTCAAGATTGGAGCGCTGCCGGTGTTGATCGATCCTGGGATGGGCAGAAAGCCATTTCTCCAATGCATCGAAAACATTCAGCCTCGCGCTTTGATTGGTGAGCCCATCGTTATGGTGCTCAAGGGATTGTTCCGGCGCAGTTTTTCCAGTGTGGAGATACCCATTACGGTGGGACGAAGCACCGGCTGGTGGGGGGGCCGTACCCTTGCAGACTGCCGAATCGTGGGCGACGTTCCTTTTGATACCTTCCACGCGAAACGAGAAGATGAAGCGGCCATTCTGTTCACCTCGGGCAGCACCGGTCCGGCGAAGGGAGTCACCTATACCCACGGAATTTTTGACGCCCAGACGCGACACATTCAGTCGCTGTACGACATTCAACCCGGTGAAATAGACCTGGCCTGTTTTCCGTTGTTTGGTTTGTTCAGCATGGCAATGGGAATGACGGTAGTGATTCCCGATATGGACCCCACCAAGCCCGCCCAGGCCGACCCCGACAAGCTGGTTGAAGCCATCCAGACCCAAGGCTGCACATCCGCATTTGGCAGTCCGGCCATCTGGAAGAACGTGGCGCTTCGATGCCGGAAGAATGGTGTGCAGCTGCCCAGCTTGCGCCGCATTCTAATGGCCGGCGCTCCGGTGCCTGTGTGGATGCATGAGGCCTTTGGAGAGATTCTGAGCGATGGCGCCGAGCTGCACACTCCATATGGGGCGACGGAATCGCTTCCGGTAGCCAGCATCGGCAGCCATGAAGTGCTCGGCTCCACCCAGGTTCAGACCCGAGAAGGGGGGGGGGATTTGTGTGG
>CAWVVG010000290.1:0-5015 GCA_963932775.1 uncultured bacterium | reverse complement strand
CGATGGGTTCAGCCAGACAGACAATTGCTCGTCGCCGCCCGCATTGGAGGGTACCGCGATGATCGAGAGGGCCACGGTGTCGCCGGCCACCACCTCGGAAGCTGTGGCCTCGAAGACCATATTCCCGTCTGGAAACCGCAGGATCGAGGACTCGATTCCGTCGCGCTCGGGGATGATGAAGGTCCAGCCGTCTCCAAGGTCATCGGAGATGGTGACGGCTCGGGTACCATCCAGCCACTCGGTATCCGAGTACCGGCCCACCGCATCGCCTTGGAGCTCGACTCGGACGGTAAGGCCCGCTGTACCGGTGGATGCTGTCGCCCGGTGTGTGAGCACAAAGTGCCGGGTCATCGCAGCCAGCTGTATGCTTCCGGTGTGGGTGCTGCCCTCATAGGCCACCCACGGTACCTCCAGCCGCTGCATAAAGCGGCCCATATCGGTGAGCTGCGACGGATTGGAGGCGGTGCCGTCGGAGTTGTAGAAGCCTGTGGCCGAGCGTTCTTCACCGAAGCCTCCCGACAAAGAGATGATGGAGTAGTTCACCGTTGCGGTCGATAGATCGGTGATGACGCTGTTGTCTTGCACCAAGGCTTCGTCGGCGGTGGACTCGTCTTCGATCAGCCCCAGGTGGTCGAAGTTTCCGGTCGAGACGTCGAGGGCGATGCCGTAGTAGCCGGTCTGCACATGCTGGACGTTGTCGAACGTCCCCCAGCTGGTCCAGTGGTTTCCAGGCCAGAACAGGTAGCCATAGTCGCGGGTACTCAGGCGGGAATCGATGCCCTCCACCGGTGGCGGGGCCTCCCCGGTGTCGCCGGTGTCGCCGGTGTCTGCATCCGCGTCTGCATCCGCGTCGGCGTCCGCGTCCGCGTCCGCGTCGGCATCCGCGTCCGCGTCGGCATCCGCATCGGACTCGGCACAGTCTGGCGACCCCTCACAGTCTGGGTCATCGCAGTCGAACAAGCCGTCCCGGTCGTTGTCCGCTTCGTCGGAGCATTCGCCGGCATCGTCGCCCTCGTACTCGTCAAATTCGGTGTCTGTGTCCTCGGTGGGTCCTGCATCCGCGTCAGTCTCTACAGCTGCCGCCACAACGGGCTTGTCGTTGTCGCTCCTACAGCCCCAACTCAGGATCAAGGTCAGGGTACAAATCGAGGTGACACGCATGGGACTCCTGAGGTGGAGGCCATCGTACTTGTTCTGCCCAGGCACTGGGGCAGCCATCGTTCATTTTTATACAAATAAAAAATCATCTTGTTTGTGGCGTTCTTTTGGGTGCACCAATGGCACTGGACTTGACGCGGTGTAGTCGCGTGACTACATCGGTGCAGTCACGCGACTACACCGAGGTTTAAATGAAGTCCGAATCCACCCCCAGGGGCCGTGAAGATGTCCGAGAGGCTTTGATTGCTGCAGCCGCTGAGCTGTTTGCTCTGCGCGGTCCCACCGCGGTCAGTGTTCGTGAGCTGGCACAGCATGCAAAGGTCAACCACGGCCTTGTTCATAGACACTTTGGTTCCAAGCATGGACTCCTTCAGGCGGTTCTCAGTCACCTGGCTGCGGACATCGCCAGCCAGGTGGGAGAGGCGAGCCCGGACGAAGCGCTGGGTGGTTTGGTGGGCAGCGTGCTCGGTGCCACCTCCAAGCAAGGCGCATGGCTTCGAATCATGGCCTGGGCGATTCTCGACGGGGCCGATATCGGCGATATTCAGGGGCAGTTTCCCATGGCGGAGCGCATGGTCGCTGCGGCCCGAGCCAACTCCAAAGGCACCCTCGATCCGGAAGCCCGGGTCACGCTCATCATGTCGGCCGGCCTTGGCATGATGCTGTTTGGCCCCTTTCTCCAGCGCGCCACCGGTCAGGACGACACCCAGTGGGCGCGCTCTCGCCAACAGATTCTCTCTCTCGTCGGACGAGGCGGATCCCCCTTTGCTTGAACTCTCATTTCTTGAACCCCCACTCCAGAGGCCCTCACCGATGACGAACACCACAGCCCATGTCTCTTTTCTTGTGGCCCTGGTGGGCTGCACCGCCACCGACCCGGCCCTGTTGGCCGAGAAAGCGGAGAACCTTCAGCCCATTGAGATCGTCCGCGACGACCACGGTGTGGCCCATGTGTACGCTCAGTCGGACACCGATCTGTTTTTTGGGGCGGGCTATCAAATGGCCGTGGACCGGTTGTACCAAGCCGAGATGCTGCGCCGCTTCTCACAAGGGCGATTGAGCGAGGTCCTGGGCGAAGAAGCCGTCGGTAGAGATCGGCAGGTGCGCATCTTTGATGTGGCCCGATGGGGCCGGGCGGACATGGTCTGGATGGAGCAGAACGCTCCGGAGCGGGTGGCGCTGATGGAGTCGTGGGTGGCTGGAATCAACCACCGAATCGATGAAGTGCTCGGGGGCGATGTCCCATTGCCCTTTGGCTACGGTCCCGAGGGGCACGATTTTTTGCCGAGTCACTGGGATAATGTGGACCCCTACATCATCTTAAAGGGCGCCAACTTCGCCCTCGACAAGACCCTCGAGGGCGACATCGCGCTCACACTGATCGAGACCTTGTACCCGGACACTATGGACGCGGTTCAGATTCTCAAACCCGCCAGCCAGACCTTTGGTCTCCCACCCTCGGACAGACCCACTGACGAGAGAAAGTCGGTGGCTCCCAACCGTGCCCATTTAGATATTGGAGCGGTGGATGCGGAGGCTCTTATCGCATGGGCCAAGACCCTTGAGCGGCCGGCTGGGAGCAACAACTGGGCGGTAGCTGGCGCCCACACCGCAACCGGTCAAGCGATGCTGGCGGGCGACCCCCACCTGGGCTTTGACTTCTTCGGCTCGCCCTTGCCCATGCACCTCAATTCCAAGGACGCGGGCGGCACTTTTGATGTGGCGGGATTTGTGTTTCCTGGCACCCCTGGTGTGGCCTTGGGTCACAACGACACGGTGGCGTGGACGGCCACCAGTGCCTTTGTTGATGTCATGGATGTCTTTGATGTGGAGCGCACCGACGGCGGTGTGCGGGTGGCAGATGAGGAGATGCCCATCACCATCCGAGAAGAAGTGTTCTTGGTGCGCGATCCCGGCGGTCCGGTGGGCGAAGGGGTTGAAGTCACCGACACCTACGAGGATGTGGAAGGCGTGGGCGTGCTGCTTCCTTCCGATTTCTTGCCCATCTCTCTGGGCGACTACTTGATCACCTGGACAGGCTTCACAGGGCGACGTTCCGCTTGGTTTATGGAGCTCAACCGGGCGTCTGACCTCGACGACTTTGAGGCCCGCGTCCGCCGGATGGGCGAGATGAACTACAATTTTGTGGCCGCATCGGGTGACGGCATCGCCTATGCGGTGGGCTGCGAGGCGCCGGACCGGGGCACCATCGGTGGGGGCGAGCGGCCTTGGATGGTCATGGACGGCAACGACCCCGATGTCTGGTGGACCGACGCCCGCTTGGACGACACCCAGAAGCCATCGAGTCGGGGTGGAGACCGGGGCTGGATTGCCACGGCCAACAACGACCCATGGGGCTTTACTGCCGATGGGGACGTGACCAACGACCCGTTTTACTATGGCTCCATTTTCGCCCCCGGCTACCGGGCTCAGCGAATCGAGACGCGATTAGGAGAACTATTGGATGAGGCCCCCATCACCATCGAGGACATGGGTGCACTGCAGATGGATACGGCCAGCACCTTGGCGGACAATTTGCTTCCCATACTCACAGATGCCATGCAGCGGGACGCGGCATCGGATGCGCCTCAATACGCCCATGATGACAACCTGAACGATTTGGTGGAAGTGCTCAGCACCTGGGACCGCCGAATGGACCGGGACAGCACCGGTGCCTTGGCCTTCCACACCTTGCTTCATCAGGTGTCTGCCCACGTTTTAGGCGATGACCTGGGTGTGATCTATGACTTTGCCATCGAGCTTCAGACCAACTTTGTCTTGAAGATTTCCGACCTCGCCCTGCGCGGCGAGTACCACTCGGATGGAGTGCTTCAAGATGGCATGGACGCCTCGCTCCTGAGTGCAGCCCAGGCGACGGCAGAGATTCTCGTCACCGTCTATGGCGGCGTGGACGCAACCACCTGGGGAGAGGTCAAGGCCACCCGCTTTGACTATGCCCTGGGCTACGGGATCCCCTTGTTCGATGTGGCTTCTAATGGCGGTGAGGACACCATCGATGTGGCCCAGAGCATGACCACGAATCCAGACACGAATACCTGGACTAGCAGCCATGTGTCTGTAGAACGCTCGGTCTTTGAGATCGCACCCGATGGCATACCGACCTTGTGGAGCCAGTATGCTTTTGGTGCCGAAGCCGACCCCGACAGCGCCGATAGCGATGCTGCGATGAACGGATACATCGAGGGCGAGCATCGCCAGTTCTGGTTCCGACGAGCCGAGGTGGATGCCCACACGCGTTCGGTTCAGCAACTGCAGGTGCCCTAAAGCGGCGGCTATGGCCTGAAGCCCTTTCTGGACCACGGCTTCGTCTTGAGCCTCTAGTGGGTAGACCTTAAAGCCTCAACCAACAGAACGGATGCACCGTGGGTCGGTCGGTTCTTCATCCCCAGGGCCAGAATACACCCCAATTTTAATGACAGGCCGGCAGAACAGGTCAGCGAATTTAAGTGCCTCGAACGTTCCGATATGACCGATAGTCTGGTCCGACATCTGGCCAATAGAGTGATTTGAATGTCCGCGGCTATGGACATCACCCGGCTTGCGTCTACTGTCTTTTCGTCGACATGGAGACAATATGCTGGCCTACAATCGTCAAATCGTTCTGGCTGCAGTGATGGGTATGGCCCTGAGCTGCGCCAATGCAGTGCCCTCTGACCTCAATAAGGGTGACTCCTTCGAGGGGGATGAGGCTGGAGAGTGCTCTGACGAGGCGGACAACGACCGCGACGGAGCCTTTGATTGCGACGATGATGGCTGCGCGGCATCTCCCGCTTGCTCTGAGAGCGATGCGGACGCGGACGCCGATGCGGACGCCGATGCGGACGCCGATGCGGACG
>CAWVVG010000289.1:0-5018 GCA_963932775.1 uncultured bacterium | reverse complement strand
CGACCGGGACCGTGAAGACGAATGCCATGAGCGGTGCACGCTTCCACCATTTCTGCCGCCAGTTGCTGGGCTGGAATCAAGCGCGATTCCTTGACCGCGTCGGGCACGGTGGGCTCGTCGATGAGAACGAAGTGGTCCTCGAAGGCTGCGCACTGTTCAGGGTCCTTCACTGGAACGTTTCCGAAGGCCTCCTCGTACAGGGCCATGACCATCCCCGCCGTATATTCGTGCATGCCACGGAATCCAGCCCGACAGAGGACCTGGTCGCCCGGGCGCACAGAAGTAATGCCGAATGTCGGACCCGCGCCTGCGCCAGGGTATCCGCCGGACCATGCCCGAGCAGAGCAGATCTTCTCGACCACATTGAGCGGACGAGTTGCCGTTTCAATCTCATACCAAGGCTCAACCGAGCCCTCGAGCCAGGCATTCCCATAAGCAAGCAGTCCGCCCTTGGTCGCCACTTGGT
This sequence comes from uncultured bacterium, assembly GCA_963932775.1. GTDB lineage: Bacteria > Myxococcota_A > UBA796 > UBA796 > UBA796 > UBA796. The sequence goes on along the minus strand of CAWVVG010000289.1, from coordinate 4,552 downwards.
TGAAGAAAGCTGGGAGTTCATCGAAGAAGGTGGAGACGTCCACTTCTTCACCGGCCCGGAGCTGGTCAAGCACGCCGTAGTCTGTGGTAAAAGGCATGCCCCCGTAGACCATATTCTCTTGGAAAATTCGCTGGAAGCTGCGCGCGACAACCAGCTCGATGCCTGCACCTTCATGGGCCACTACCGCCACCTCGCGAGAGGATCCGGAGCCATATGCATCGCCGCCCACGATGACCTGAAAGCCACCTGTCCGCACATCATCCTTGGCGACCGTCTCTCTGAAGTTCTCCAAGAAATACGGGCCGAGAATCTCAGGTGTATAGCCAAGCGTGCACGCCCGACCGCTGATCATGCCATCTGTGTTCACACCGTAGTGCATCGGTGCGTCCACCGAGAGTTGGAGGTCACGGCCTCCAAGCTGAGCCGCAATCTGGGCAGTGTCGTCGGTGAGATAAAGAATGCGTCCGTCGAGCTTCATGATGCGAATGCCCCCTAGTGGGGCTGCTTACCCCATCAACCGCCCTCACTCAACCCGTCGAATCACCACCACACGACCGAGTCGTTCTGCCGCCAGTTGCTTCGGGGCCGCGGTGAACTCGATTCGGCGCCCTACGCCCTGAACCAAGGCCGGGCCGGAGTCCAGTTCTACAAAGCCCTTGGTCCGCAAGGAGCCATAGCCCCGCAGCAATGCCTCCACCGCAGCAGCAGCTTGCCCGGCCTCCACAGCCACTTCGAATGACTCGAACTGCTCGTGGTGGTGGTCGCAGTGCTCATGGTCGTCGTGACCGCACAGCGTGGGCTCCTCGGCTCTGGGCCCCCTTTCAGCCAGCAACAAGCGGGGGTCAACCTGACCAAATGTCGCGGCAACGGTAGGGGTGCCAGGGTTGAAGGAGGAGGCCTTGACCTTCAGATCTTCGATTTGGTCGGGGTCCACCAAGTCAACCTTGTGCAGCACGATGAGGTCCGCGCTCTCGAGCTGCTCCTCAAAAGTGCCACGAAGGTCCCTTCCCTCCGCGAGCTGCTCGGCGTTCACCACCACAACCACGGCCTCCTCGCTGACCCAGTCCCGAATGGGCGGCTGCCAGAAGGTAATCTGAACATCGTGGGGTATGGCGACTCCGGAAGTCTCGATAACAATGCGGTCCGGGTCGACCTTCTCTTTCAGTGCGATGAGGGTTTCATACAATTCATCGTTCAAGGCGCAACAGACACAGCCGCCGACCAACTCAACGAAGGCCTCATCGCCACCACCAAGCATGGCCTCGTCCACGCCAAGCTCGCCCAGCTCGTTGGACACAAATGCCACGCGACTGCCCTCAGCTTGGGCCTGGGCCAGCAGTGCTCGGACGAGTGTGGTCTTGCCGCTTCCAAGGAAGCCGCTCACCACCAAACATGGAATTGGACGGTCGCTCATTTAAAGGCTCTAACCTGCACCACACCCAACCCAAAACACTGCCAGGTCCCTGCACCCGACTCTCGACTATTCAGCGTGGCCGGTCACCGGATCCAAGCCCGCCAGCTCTCGCAAGCCTGGGTCCATAAGATGGCTCGCACTGACGTTCTTTATGGCCGCCAGCATATTGCCCTTCACCTTCGGGTTGTCCTCGTTGAGTTGTGTGAGCAAGGCCTTGATTTTCTGACGCTGCATATTGGCTTGGGAGCCACACAAGTCACACGGGATGATGGGAAATTGCATCTCCTCGGCAAATGCTGCCACGTCTTCTTCCGCGCAGTAGCCCAAGGGACGAATGATGGTGTTTCGGCCGTCGTCGCTGCGGAGGCGCACAGGCATGGCCTTGAGTTGACCCGAATACAGCAGATTCAGCATCAAGGTCTCGATGATGTCTTCTCGGTGGTGCCCCAGCGCCATCTTGGTGCAGCCAAGTTCCACCGCCGCCCGGTACAGAATGCCCCTTCGGAGCCGCGAACAGAGAGAGCAATACGTCTTCCCTTCCGGAATCTTTTGGGTCACGACGGAGTAGGTGTCCTGGGCAATCATTCGGTAATCATAGCCCTGCTCGGAGAGGTAATTCTCGAGCACGTGGCCAGGAAACCCAGGGTGGCCCTGGTCGAGGTTGACCGCCACAATCTCAAAGTCAAAGGGGACGCGTTCTTGGAGCTTCCGCAGAAGGTGAAGCATGACATAAGAATCTTTCCCACCAGACATACACGCCATAATCTTATCGCCGGACTCGATAAGCCTGTGCTCGCGGCTGCACCGCGCCATGTTTCTCAGCAGCTTTTGCTCGGTCTGCGCCATGCCATCTCCAACGGGGTGAAATCGGTCCACCCAACGTACGCGCCCGTTAGCCTGACATGAAGCTGGGAGCCAATACGCCGCAGGACGATTACGTATCAGGCGAACCTCTACGGGAGCACTGATGCCAGCGATTGTAGTGCAGGATCTGTACAAATCATACGGAAGCCATGTGGCCCTCCGAGGCATCGACTTTGAGGTGAGCCACGGAGAGGTGGTGGGCTTCTTGGGCCCCAATGGTGCGGGCAAGACGACCACCATGCGAATCCTTACTGGATTTATGTCTCCCTCTGCAGGCACCACCGAAATCGAGGGACACAACGTGGTCGCCGAACCCCGGGAGGCCGCCAGGCGCATCGGCTATTTGCCAGAGAATGCGCCCATCTACACTGACATGAGCGTGCATGAGTACCTGGAATACATGGGCCGAATCCGGGAATTGGGCGCCGCCGAGCGCACCCGCGCCATCGAGCGCGTGGCTCTGCAGTGCGGGATCGCACAGAGAATGGGTCAAAAAATCGCCGACCTCTCCAAGGGATACCGGCAGCGAGTCGGCCTCGCGCAGGCCCTGCTTCATGACCCGAGCATTCTCATCTTGGACGAGCCAACAACCGGTCTCGATCCGAACCAGATCGTCGAGATCCGAAACCTTATCCGCGAGATTGGTCGGCGAAAGACCGTGCTGCTCTCGACCCACATCTTGTCCGAGGTCCAAGCTACCTGTGACCGGGTGCTCATCATCAACCAGGGCCGAATCGTGGCCGATGGGCGAACCGATGTGCTCACCGCCAAAGAACAGGGCGGACTGCTGGTGCAGGTGACCTTCGCTCCCGACACCGTCAACCCACAGCGCCGAGCCCTCACCGTCGCACTCTCTGAGCTCAAAGGCATCGTCGACATCACCAAGCTCGAAGCGGATGACCCGAAGCACTTCCGCTACGAACTCCTGGCCGACCGTGACCTGCGCAAAGACCTGTTTCACTTCGCAGGGACTCAAGGACTGGCCATGCTCGAGCTGTCTCGGGCCCAGAGCAACCTGGAAGAAGTCTTCCGCCGGCTCACAACCCAGTAGGGCTCATGGCCGGACAGCACCTCATCGTCGGAACCGCAGGTCACATCGACCATGGCAAGACTTCGCTGGTTCGAGCCTTGACCGGCGTGAACCTCGACAGCCTTCCCGAGGAGCGAGAGCGCGGCATCACCATTGCCCTGGGATTTACCCACTTGGAACTGGAAGACGGTCGTCGCGCAGCATTTGTCGACGTTCCCGGACACGAGAAGCTTGTCCGAACCATGATTGCCGGGGCAACGGGCTTGGATGGCGTAATCTTAGTCATCGCAGCCAACGAGGGCGTCATGCCTCAGACCCGAGAGCACCTGGCAATCCTGGGTTTACTCGGCGTCACCAAGGGGTTTGTGGCCCTGACCAAGTGCGATCTCGTGGACGAAGAAACACGAGACTTCGCGGTCTTGGACGTCGAAGAAACGGTCGCAGGAACGTTCTTAGAAGGCGCGCCCATCACCTACACCGGCTTGGGCGAATCCCCTCAAGGCCTGGATGAAGTCAGGGCTTTGTTGTCCGCCTGGGTGGACCAAGCTGCGAGCGCTGAGGAACAGAACGCACCCTTCCGCCTCCCCATCGACCGGGCGTTCATTCAGCGGGGCTTCGGCACCGTGGTCACAGGAACCGCCCGAGGTCGCCCGCTTGCAGATGGCGCATCGGTTTGGGTCCAACCCCTGGGCACAAGCTCCCGGGTTCGCGGCCTTCAGGTCCATGGCAGCGGCGTTCAAGCAGCCGAAGCCGGCCAACGGGTCGCTGTAAACCTGGCTGGACTCGAGCGAGATGACTTGGCTCGGGGCATGGTCGTGGTCTCCGACCCAGAGCTCCAGCCGGCATCCATGCTCGACGTGGAGGTCAATATGCTTGCAGGGGTGGCAACCGTCCCTTCCGGCGGGCATGTCCGTTTGAGCTTGGGAACCGCCGAGGTGCTCGCGGTTGCCGATGTCATCGGTGGCGACGACCTCACTCCTGGCACCACACAAATGGTACAGCTTCGGACCGAGACTCCGATCTTGGCCCTTCCTGGAGACCGCTTCATCATTCGCCGAGAGTCCCCCCTCCAAACCTTGGGTGGCGGGGTGGTGCTCGACCCATGGGCAAGCCGGGCCAAACGAAAACATCACGACACCATCGGTTTCGAACTGGACCGTCTCAGCCGAGGAGAAACCGGTGTTCTTCTCGACCGAGCGGGTCCCGCCGGACTCTCGAAGCCCCAAGCCAAACTGCGCAATGCC
>CAWVVG010000288.1:0-5024 GCA_963932775.1 uncultured bacterium | reverse complement strand
GCCACCGGCTCAGGCTCAGGCTCAGGCTCAGGCTCAGGCTCAGGCTCAGGCTCAGGCTCAACCACAGGCTCGGGCCTCGTTTGGGCAATAGGAGCGGCCTCTACCGCTTCGACCTCTACCGCTTGTACGGAGCCACCGCCCTCATTCATCAATCGGTTTCCAGTGAACACCAGGATTCCGATTGCGATCATAAAGTAGACGGGCAACGCAACCTTCCCCCAGTCGACCTGCATCGCAGGAGCAGGGCCATCGGCAACCCTTCGAACTGGACGTACGGGTCGTTCAACGTCCCCAAAAGACAGTGACAAGCCTTGCTCGCTCGCCTCAGCTGTGACCGACACAGGGTCCTCATCGGCCTTGGACGCGCGTGCAGGGGACGATTTACGGACCACAGTGGTCTGCGTATTCAGTGCATTGATGTGGGTCTGAAATCGGTGCAACCCATCCCGGGAGGACACCGGATCTTGTACAAGAGCCGCGAGTGCGCGCCCCATGGCAAGGGCAGACTCAAAGCGTGCAGCAGGATCCCGCTGAAGGGCACGAACCAGCACCCGCGCTAGGCCCGAGTATTCCCGAGACATCCGAGCCGCGCGGCGAGCAGCCTCGTCCTGGCTCAACAGGTCCTTGAGTACGTCTGGCTCTTTTTCAGTAAACAATGGTTGGACGGTAGCGAGCTCGTACAGGACGGCTGCCAGCCCGAATAAGTCTGCGGCACCGGTGACACTCTCACCCTCGGCCTGCTCTGGTGACATGTATCCCCAGGTTCCGCGTACAGCCCCCTTGTGCTCGAGTCGACTCCAACCCTTTGAGATCCCGAAGTCCAGTAGCTTGACCACTCCTTGGGGGTTCAGCATGAGGTTGGAAGGCTTGATGTCTCGGTGAACCAGATTGAGGGGTGAACCATCGTCGGCTTCGGCCCCATGAGCATGGGCCAGACCATCGCAGACCTGACGCCCAATCTCAGCGATCACGTCCAGGGGCACGGGCACACCATGACGCCGACAGAGGCTGACAACTCGCCGCAGCGTGATGCCGTCTACAAACTCCATCACGAGGTAGTACAACCCATCCTGGCAATCAAAATCCTGTATTTGAACCACATTCTGGTGCTGAAGCATCGAGCCGATGCGCGCCTCGTGGACAAATAAATCCTGAAACGGCCGGTTGTCTGCAAAGTCGGGAAGAATGACCTTAATGGCCACCCTTGGATTGACTCCGGCAAGGCTTTCCCGCCGAGCTTCAAAGACCCGGGCCATGCCTCCAGTCGAGATGGGGCGCACCAAGCGGTAGCGACCCAAGCGTTCAGGGGTACCATCCGCCAGTTGCCGGGGGATGGGCGTCGGTTCAGTGTTCATGTGCACAGTGGGCAGGGGTCAACCGAATGGTCAACCGGAGGGAGAACCCAGCGTATCACACGGGGGATCCTGTGCACAGAACCTTACATTCTCTCCAATGGCTCAATGCCCAACAGGTCAAAGCCCCGGGTGAGAACCCGGGCGGTGGCCTCAACCAAAGATAGGCGCCGATCCCGGTCCGTGTCGTTGGCGGCGCCCAAGACCCGCTCCTCCCGATAGAAACGGTTGAACACATTCGCGGTCTCGTACAAATAGTCACAGAGCAAGTTCGGACGGTAGACATTGGTAGCTGAAGCGACGACGTCACCGAAGCGCAACAGCTGAATCACCAATGCTCGCTCAAATGGTCCCACGGCCTCCAGCGCATCTACAGATGGCGTGACCTCGCCTTTCCGCTGAATGCTGCGACACCGGGCATAGCTGTACATCAGGTATGGGGCCGTGTTCCCTTCAAGGCTCAGAACCTTGTCCCAAGTGAAGGTCACGTTGGATTGAGGGTTCTGGGAGAGGTCTGCATAGCGAATCGCCGACCGCCCGACGCTCTCAGCCACGTGAGCCCGTTCCTCTTCCGAGAGTTCAGGTGACTTCTGATCCACCACTGCTCGGGCACGTCGTGCAGCCTCATCGACCAAATCCATCAGGCGAATGACGTTGCCTTTCCGAGTGCTCATGGCACCTTCTGGAAGCACCAACATCCCAAACCATGTGTGAATCAGCTCCATCTCATGGTCTGGCGTCCAGCGTGTCCAGGCGTCGAATACCTGACGGAAGTGAAGCTGCTGCCGCATGTCGGTCACATAGATCACCCGCGCTGGGTTCCAGGTTCGCTTGCGATGAGCCAGCGTAGCTAAATCGGTCGTGCCGTAAAGGAATGCGCCATCCTGTTTTTGGATCACCAGCACAGTGTCAGCCAAGCCCTTCGGGCCATCCTCGGGCCAGCTTACCACCACGGCCCCTTGACTCCGAACCGCTATTCCCTTCTCTTGTAGGCTCGACACCACATCGGGCAACACGGGGTTGTAGAAGCTCTCGCCCAACACCACATCAAAGCTCACACCAAGCCGGTCGTAGACCCGATCGAACTCGACCATCGATGCCTCGATAAACGTGGCCCACAGCGCATAATTTTCTTCATCGCCGGCCTGCAGCTTGGCGGTTTCCGCGCGGGCCTCGACACCCATGGCTTCATCCGCTTCATTTCCAAACTTTACGTACAGCCGCTCCAGCTCTCCGATGGCATCGGCCTCAAAAGCGGCTTTGTCCAGCCAGCGATTCCAGGCCACGATGAGCTTCCCGAACTGCGTGCCCCAATCACCCACATGGTTGTCGGCTATTACAGTCCAACCTTGGGCACGGTGCATCCGGTCTAGGGTGTTCCCAATGATCGTGGACCGCATATGGCCGACGTGCATGCGCTTGGCAATATTTGGGCTCGAGTAATCAATGACCACGGTTTGCCCGGCACCCGACTGACCTATGGCGCCATTGTCATCCTCGACCTGCGAAACCAGCTTGCTGGCCAAAAAGCGATTCGAAAGCGTGAAGTTAATGAATCCCGGCCCAGCAACACTCGTCGATACGACCGCCTCATGGTCTGCCAATGCACCCTGAATGGTCTCTGCGACCGCCCGCGGGTTGGCTCCCATGGCTCGCCCCAAGCGAAATGCATGATTGGACTGGTAGTCGCCGAATTTTGGATTGTGGGTGGGCTGGGCGAGTTCCGGCTTAACCAAGCCGTTATCGAGTCCGGCCCTTTCGGCCGCCTCAGCCACCAAATTGTGCAACAGTTCAGGAATTGTGATGATGGACACAACCACCTCCAGAATGAGGCGGGGCAGCTAACGCATCGGAGTCTCACATGCTGACAGGCTCAAACCCCTTTTCTCTCCGTGCTGGATGAGATAGGTTGAGAAGCCTGTGGAGGGGAGCATGACCCAGTCCCAAAGCCTACCGACGACAAGCAGCATAGAACCCGTGAACGCGGAGACCTTGACTGGTCTTTATCGAGAGATGGTGTTGATACGCCGCGTCGAGGAACTGGCAGCGAAAGCCTATACCCAACGTAAGATATTGGGTTTTTGCCATCTGTATATCGGCCAAGAGTCCGTCGCGGTGGGTGCAGCAGCCTCCACCAAAGACGACTATTGGATGACCGCCTACCGAGAGCATGGCCACGCCTTAGCCAAGGGCGTCAGTGCCCGGAAGATGATGGCAGAATTGTTCGGTCGCAGCACCGGAACGTCCCAAGGACAGGGCGGGTCGATGCATATTTTCGACAAACCAAACAAGTTTATGGGCGGCTACGGCATCGTCGGAGGGCACCTGCCACTCGCGACCGGTGTGGCTTGGGCAGCCAAATACCGGAATGAAGGAAGAGTATGCGTGTGCTTTTTCGGTGACGGCGCCGCCCACCAAGGCGCTTTCTTCGAGGCCATGTGCTTGGCTCAGCTGTACAAACTCCCTGTCGTATTCATCTGTGAGAACAACTACTACGCCATGGGCACCCCACTGCATCGCCAGTCTGCGGTGACGGACCTGAGTATTCGCGGTGTCGGCGTGGGCATGGTCCGGGAACAATTCGAAGGGTTCGATGTAGAGGTGGTTCGCGACAGAGTTGCCGCCGCATCGGAGTTCGCGCGCTCAGGCAAAGGCCCAGTGTTGCTCGAGATTGTGACCTACCGCCACCGAGGACACTCCATGTCTGACCCGGCCAAATACCGCCCAGAGGGTGAACTTGATGAGAAGAAGAGGTCCGACCCCATCGCCATTACTGCAGCCAGGCTGTCCGAAGATTTCGGATTGACTGAGGCGGACTTCGAGGCGATCAAGCAGTCGGTAGAAGATGAAGCCCAGGATGCGTGGACCTTCGCAGACGAGAGCCCAGAGCCCGATCCCTCGGCCCTGTACGACTTTACCTACGCGCCCCAGGAGGGCTGAACCATGGCCATCATTCAAATCCGCGAAGCACTGCGCCAAGCGATGCAAGAGGAAATGCGCCGAGACGACACCATCTTCCTCATGGGAGAGGAAGTCGCCCACTACGACGGTGCGTACAAAGTGAGCCAGGGCATGCTGGAGGAATTCGGTGAAGACCGGATCGTCGATACCCCCATTGCAGAAAACGGATTTGCGGGTCTGGGTATTGGCGCTGCGATGGCAGGAATGCGGCCCATTATAGAATTCATGACGTGGAACTTTTCCTTTGTCGCCTTCGACCAGGTGATCAACAGCGCCTCAAAGATCTACCAAATGTCCGGCGGACAATACTCGATTCCGATCGTGTTCCGCGGCCCCAATGGCTTGGCGGAGAACCTCGGTTCGCAACACTCCACATCTGTGGACAGCCTGTACGCCCATTTCCCGGGCTTGAAGGTCGTTACATATGCCACCCCGTACGACGCGAAAGGGCTGCTGAAGGCTGCCATTCGTGACCCAAACCCTGTGGTCTTTCTCGAATCCGAGATGACCTACGGCGTGAAGGGTGAGGTGCCGGATGAGGAGTATGTGATTCCCCTCGGAAAGGCCGACATCAAGCGCCAAGGAGACGATGTCACCATTATCACCTGGGGCAAACAGGTCACCAACGTCCAGCAGGTTGCGGAGCAGTTGGCCCAGGAAGGCATCAGTGCGGAGATAGTCGACCTCCGCTCTCTTCGTCCTCTCGATCAC
>CAWVVG010000287.1:0-5024 GCA_963932775.1 uncultured bacterium | reverse complement strand
TCACCGTGTTCACGGGCCCGATCACGAAGCAAAGCTCCGAGGGTCTGGGCCACGTTACCGGTCATTTCACTCCCCGACCGCTTTGCGTTGGCCGTGGATAACCTTCCGAACCGTTCGACCCACCGGGTAGTCCAGAGAGTCGCTCTCGGTAATGATGATCTCCTCGACTCCCAAGAAGTGGTACGAGCCGGGGAACATCTCGCTGCAAGCGCCGGTGGTATCTGCGAGCACATCCACGCTGCGGACCTGCCAATTCACCTTCTTGCCGTCGATTTCGTCCAGCCAAACAGGACTCTCGTAAGAGAGCGCACATCCCAAAATGGAACCACTCGCAAATGCCTGGCCATCCACTTCGATGCTGACGGCATCTCCGTCCAAGTAGATGTTGTAGACCAGCGACTCAGACCGCTGCTTGGCGTCTTCCGCGCAGTCGGTCCCATCTTCGTTCTCACAGGAACACACATCGGCCGTCACGAGGTCATCGGGACCCCATCCTTTGGCCATGTCTTTAGCCAAATCACCACAAGCTTCATCCTTATTGGTGATGGTCACCTTGAACGCAGCATCGGGCAGAGTTTCCTCCGTGCCACAACCAATCGCAAATGCGGTCCACAACAACCAGCGCATGATGCCTCCTATGCGGGCTCACAGTGTAGCCTGCCAAGGCCCTCAGATCCGAGCCTGGGAACGTCAAGTTCCTGTCTCGCGGACCCGAACCGTCATAAACGGTGGACGCTGGCCCATTATCAATATAGATGCCGCGTCCCTGTATGACCCAATCTACGGAGTGCGCCGTGGCCGACAATGCCCCCACCCCCTACGTGGCCCACGAGGCCGACGCCCAAACCCTTCACGCCCAATGGCAGGCTGTGCTCAACGGCGAGAGCCGCACGGTACAACTGACCGCCCCCTTAGGCGGCGGAAAGCGTGCGATCGTCGGAGACCTCTGCCGCAAAGCCATTGGTGAAGCACAGGACGACGTCCTTCTTTGGCGCGTTCAGATCCGCGAAGAAGATGAAGGCATGGGCGTCATACTTCGCGCTTATGCCTCCCTGTTCCAAGCAGTCCAACGATCACAACCGTTCCGCGGCAAGGTCGAGATGGCCTTGAACTCACAGATCCCAAACCAGCCCAAGCGTGTCCAAGGGTGGTACCAATCGTTCATTGACGGCCTGCGTAAAGCAAAACCTGCGGAAGGCGGTCAAGTGCAGGTCAATCTACCCAAGGACAACCCCTTGGTCGGCTTGATCGAGATCGCCACCGGCATCGCCCGTAAATTCCCGGTAATCCTCGACCTCAACGGCCTCCACAACAGCCACTCCGTGGGACTGATGGCCTTTATCGAGGGCCTTCTCAACGACTCGGACAACTGCCGCCTACTGACCATCCTCTCTATGGAGCCCATCACAGAGGCCTCCAAGACCTGGATGTCGCAACCCCTTCAGGATCTCATCGAGCGCCAGACCGCCGGCCTCACCGCCATCGAGATGCAGCCATGGGGTGCCCCCGAAGCGACCGCGTACCTGGAAAGCAGGAGCTTGAGTTCTGACGCCGCACGCATCTCTGAAATAGCCAGCGGACGGCCTGGCTTCATTGCCGAGCTCGTCGACTACCTTAAGGCAAACGACCGCTTGGGCGATGACCTCAGCGAACTCACGATGGCCAACCTGGTGAGCCTCGCCCCCGACGAGAGTGAGCTCGACCTGCCCGCCGATCCAGCTCCGGAAGGAGAGCGCCGCTACGCGACACCCGAAGACGCAGAGCGCATCGCGTACTTCTCAGCCCTTCTGGGTGTGTCCTTTCCGTCCGGGCTCGTGGCCGACATGGGTGGATACGTTCGCGATTCAGTGGACGACCTGATGGACGCGACAGAGAACACCTACAAAGAGTTGCAGTTCTCTGAAGCGCTTGGAACCTGGATTTACCAGTTCAAACAGGCACTCCTTCGAGAGAGTGTACTCGCCCGCCATACCGCCGACGAAGACCAAGAAACCGCGCGGCGCACGGCCACATTCATCGAGCGATTCCTGGCTCCTCGCGGCCATGGGTACGTGGTGAAGACCCTTCGACTCTACGCCGAGAATGGTGCACCAGAGCGAGCGGCAATGCTTCGAGGGATGGCCATCGCTGGCGACCAACCGACCTTGTGGGCCATGGCCCAAGACCTGCTCATGTACTTTGATGAGATCACGTGGCCCGACGCCATGCGCCGCACCATTTACATGAACCTCATCGAGCGCATGGTCGCCGCCAACCAAGTCGGACCCGCTGAAAAGATCTGGAACGACGCCATGGCATGGGCCACGGAAAAGGAAGACCGACGGATGCAAGGGTGGCTGCTGTTCAGTGGTTCGCGCATGGACTTCCGTCGCCAAGACCTGTACCGCTCCCGGGACCGGGCCAACGATGCACTCACCATTTTTGCCGCGTCGGAAGACAAGCTGAAGATCGCCGAGATCCACAACCACCTGGCAATGATCGAGCTGGCCGACGGCAAGCCCGTCCAGGCACTCGAGGCTGCGGCTGCCGCCGAGGAATCCGCCGATGTAGCGGTGGTCAAAGCAAATGCCGAATACGTTCGTGGTTTGGTTGCAAAGCGAGACCGCGGCACCCTCAAGGAGGCCATTGAGCACTTCAAGAAGGCCAATGAGTTGGCGGGTTCAGTGGGCCAAGGCCCCCTCGCCCTCGAAGCCGGCATGCAATTGGGTGAGACCCTGCTCATCGCAGGCCAGACCAAGAATGCTGCGGAAGTACTCGGGCGCGTGGGTCAGATTGCCCAGGCACTCCAGGACCCCGTCAAAGAGCGGGCCGCTGCAGCGCTGCTGGGCCAGGCACACGCCACCCTCAAGGACTTCGATAAAGCGTTACAGTTTGGGACCCGCGCTCTCGAACTGACCCGAAATCTCAAGCTGACCAAGGTCGAGCCGATCGACCTGTACAACCTTGGATTCTTCAACCTGATGTTGGGTAAATCCAAGGAAGCCGTGGCGCTGTTTCAAGAGAGCCGAAAGGGTGCCGATGCAGCCAATCCGGCCTTCCAAAAAGAGCTCCTGTACAACCTCGCAACGGCACTCATGAAAGAGAATGATGTGGCTGCAGCAGAGGACGTATTCAAGGCCGCCGCCGGTGCTGCCGGGGCTACCAAAGACTTCCGAAAGCTGGCCTCCGCCCATCAACAGCTCGGCCTGATCGCTGGAAAACGGGGAGACAAGGACTCTGCTCGGACTGAGCTCAATGCCGCCCTCAATGCCGCAAATGAAGGCAAGCTCAAGGAAGCCAAAAAGGCCATCCAGAAGCAGCTTCAGTCCCTGGGCTAAGCCCGGTCTATGCCTTCACCCAGAGACTCGGAAAACGAACTTTACTGAGTCACGAGGCGGACACAGTTCTTCTTGCCACGCCATAAGACTGTCTCCTCAGCGATCTGCGCATGTGGGTCTTGAGCGGTTGCACCCCTGTCTGCACCCAAACGAACCGCGCCACTCCGTACTTGACGCCTGGCATCTCCCTTGGAAGAACACAGCCCGGCCTCGACCAGTGCATCCAAGATTCCCACTGGAAAGGTCGTGGCATGGGTCGGCATGTCTTCGCTGACTCCTCCAGAGAATACAGCGGCTGCGCCATCCCGAACCTTCTCAGCCTCTGCCGCGCCGTGGGCGAGCTTGGTCGCCTCGAATGCCAAGACGACTTTCGCCTTTCGAATCTCGGCCCCTTGGAGCGACTCGAGTTTCTCAATGTCGCCAAGAGGCATGAAAGTGTAAAGCCGTAGGAGCCGGCCAACATCCGCATCGTGGACGTTCACCCAGTACTGAAAGTAATCGTAGGCGCTGACTTGGTTTGCATCCAGCCAGACTGCACCCTTCTCGCTCTTGCCCATCTTCTTGCCATCAGCAGTCTGAAGCAGTGGAATGGTCAGGGCGTGAGCGGAGGTTTGCCGCTCCCTGCGAATCAACTCAACGCCCCCCAGAATATTGAACCACTGGTCATCACCACCCAGCTGTAGCGTGCACCCGTATTGGTCATGAAGCACCAAAAAGTCGTAGCTCTGAAGCAGGTGATAATTGAACTCGATGAAGCTCAGGCCCTGGTTGCGATCCAAGCGCTGCTTGATTCCTTCTGCGGTCATCATCTTGTTGACTGAGAAGTGCTTGCCCACATCCCGCAGGAAGTGGATGTACCCGAGGCCCATTAGCCAGTCAGCGTTATTCACGACCTCTGCGTTGTTCACGGCCGCATCATTATCGAGCTCAAGGAATCGAGCGAACTGGACCCGCATGGACTCGAGGTTCGACTGAATCTTATCTGGCGTCAGAATCTCGCGGGTCTTGTCCTTGCCCGATGGATCACCGACCATCGCGGTGCCTCCGCCAAGTACAACGATGGGTTTGTGACCCGCTTTCTGCAAGTGAGCCATGGCCATGACCGGCAACAGGTGACCCACATGGAGGCTATCCGCCGTCGGATCGAACCCAACATAGAAGGTCACCTGCCCAGCAGAGAGAGTGGCCCGGATGGAATCCAGGTCGGTGTGGGACTTGATGAAGCCACGAGATTGTAGTGTGTCGATGGGGTCCATGTCTTCGGGCCTACTCAGCCGCTGCGGTGGGGGCAAGGGGAGTTCGACGACGGATCAAAAGCAGACCGACCACCCAACCCAACCATTGGAGACCTCCTCGAGCACCGGAGGCGCAGCCACACCCTTTGGAGCCCTCGTCAGTTTCTTCACTAACGGGCCCTCTTTGACGGGGGATTGGGTAGCTATGATCGCCCGTATTTCCGGGGTCGTGATGTACGCTCGCCCACTCGATCTGTTGGTCGGCATGACCCTTGGTGGACCATGCGTGCAGCCAGCCTTCGCGGGTCGCGACCACCACATCGAGGTACCCATCGCCATCGATGTCACCCACAGCCGGTGAGCCCAGGATCCAATGCCCGGTGAATTTCGGCCACCCAGGTGCCACCTCACCTTGCCCGTCCCACGCGTAGACCATGAAACCACCAGAGCCATAGATGGCCTCGTTTCTACC
>CAWVVG010000286.1:0-5033 GCA_963932775.1 uncultured bacterium | reverse complement strand
GTCGTCCATCGGTTGGTCACCGATGATCTTCCTCCGGCCGGGTCCGGCGGCTAAAACGCGGCCAGTGGCCGCGTCTTGCGTGGCTAGCAGCCACGCCGCCTCTGGGGCTTCGACTCCTCGTTGGGGGTACCAATGAAAAACCCCGCCGAAGCGGGGTTTAGATGGTACTCCCAACGGGAGTCGAACCCGTGTCTCCGCCGTGAGAGGGCGGCATCCTTGGCCACTAGACGATGGGAGCAAAAACCAAGATTGAAAAATGGTTGGGGTACTAGGTTTCGAACCTAGACTCTTCGGAACCAGAAACCGACGTGTTACCAATTACACCATACCCCAAGAGCGGTGGCGTTCTAACTGCGCCAGTCCGGGGGTGTCAAGACACCTCTTGGGGACAGCGGGCAGCGCCGGCTCGAATTCGGCCTAAGGACATGGTTTTTCCGGCGGCGACCAGCATCTCGTACAGCCCGGGCCCTGTCTTTTGGCCGGTCATGCTCACCCGGATGGGCTGGGCCACCTTGCCGAGACCCACCTCTTGGGCCTCACAGAAGTCCTTTACGATGGGCTCGAGAGCCTCCGGAGTCCACACAGGTGCGGCCTCGAGGACGTCGGCCAGGGCGATCAATAATGGTCCTGAGGTCGGCTTAAGGAACTTGGTAGAGGCCTTCTCATCCCACGGGAGGTCATCGTCTGCCGTGAAGTAAAAACGGGAGGCCTCCACAAGGTCCACCAAGGTCTTGGCCCTCGCCTGCACCGTGCCCACCACCGCCTCGAGCCGGTCGTCTGTCTCCACGCCGGCTGCGGCAAAGTAGGGGAGCGTGAGCTGGGCCAGCTCGGCGGTGTCCATGGCAATGATCCACTGCTGGTTGAGCCAGCTGAGCTTGTCCATGTCCCACTTCGCTCCCGCCTTGGCCACACCGTCCAGCCCAAACGCAGCGATGGCTTCGTCCGCACTGAACTGCTCCATGTCCCCACAGGCCCAGCCCAGCCGGGTCAAGTAGTTGACCAATGCGCTCGGCAAGAAGCCCTTCTCTCGGTACGCACCGACACTGGTGTCCCCGTGTCGCTTGGACATCTTGCCGCCGTCGTTGCCTAAGATGATGGGCAGGTGGGCGAATTTGGGCAGCGGCAGGCCCATGGCCTCGTACAGCATCTGTTGCTTGGGCGTGTTGTTCAGGTGGTCGTCGCCCCGAATCACGTGGCTCACCGCCATCTCGTGGTCGTCGATGACCACCACGAGGTTGTAGGTCGGCGTGCCATCGGAACGCTGGATGATGAGGTCGTCGAGTTCCTCATTATTGAAGCGCACATCGCCCTTGACCAAGTCGGCCACCACCGTCTCTCCGGTCTGGGGTGCGGCAAACCGGATCACATGCTCGCCGCAGTCTGGCCCCAGGTTCAGTGCCCGACAATGACCGTCGTATTTGGGCTTGGCGCCCGTGGCCTGGGCCGCTTCTCGCACCTGAGTCAGCCGCTCCTTGGAGCAGGTGCACCGGTACGCTTTGCCACCGGTCAGCATGGACTCGATGTACGGGTCGTACCGGCCCTGCCGTTCGGTCTGGCGGTAAGGCCCGTACTCGCCACCCTTGGATGGACCCTCATCCCAGTCCAGCCCCATCCAGGCCATGTCCCGCAGAATCTGCTCTTCAAACTCTGGCTTGGAGCGCTTGCGGTCGGTGTCCTCGATTCTGAGGAGGAATACGCCGTCGTTCTTGCGGGCCAAGAGCCAGTTGAACAGAGCGGTCCGGGCGCCTCCAATGTGGAGGTAGCCGGTGGGCGAGGGTGCGAAACGAAGGCGCATGGTCATGGATTCTCCGCAGGATTGAGGCTGAGCTTCTATTGCTACAGCCCCCAGCCGTCACGGATAAGGATCTAGCTGAACTTGGTAGGGCAGCAGCAGCGTGTTGGCGGCCTCGATGTATCGGTCCTCGGCTTTTCGAACGGCACGGTTGTCGTGCATGGCCCGCGTATAGGCTGCAAGGTCGCTTTTCTGTACCGCTTCGCTCATGGTCGCATAGGCACCAGCCCGGATGGTCCAGGCCCGGACGATCCCGTTGTGCACTTGTTCAAGTCCACTCTTGCCTGGGTCAATTTTTTCTACCGTGGTCGCCAGTTTTTGGGCCCGCGGCACCACTCGATCATCGAATCTCTTGGCCACGCCGAGTGCATTGACCTCGGACTTCTTGAGCATGCCGGCCACATCCAGAAACTCTCGGCTGATGGCTTTGTTCTCTGCGAACATGGCTTGCATACTCACAGCGTAGGCTTGCGCGTCGGACTCTCGACCGCTGGGGCCGCAGGCTGAGAGGGCAAAGATAATGGACAGTAGAAACATAAGACTCTGGATGGGTTAAGGCTGTACCCCGGAGTAGCGTAGCGCATCAATGCGGCAACTGGAACACAAGCTCAATCGAACAAGAGCCGTCCTGCGAAGGGCGTGGTCGCGTTTGGCCTCGGTAGACCCCGACATTGTCGCGCCTGCACGTTTGGTTTTGCAACTGGACGATCGTGACCTTGCCGGAACCATGGGTACTGGAGAGGAACTCACCCTGCAGGAGTGGAACCAAACGATCGCTCAGGTGATCGAGTGGCTCGGTCCGGTGCCCGTCACAGTTATCGCAACCCGAAATACCACCGATGCTTTGGTACCCGAGCTGATCCGCTTCGCTCATCGTCTAGAATGTCCGACCACACTGGTCACCGACGGTACTGGGATCGATGTAGACAAGGCCGTCGAGCTGTTGGCCTCGGGGCTGTCTTCGATTCGAGTGCTGGTTGGCGGCGTCTCCGACGAGGTTCAGCAGCGCACCGTGGGCAACGATGCGGCCGCGGCAACCGGAGCGGTGGCCGCGATGCTCAGCGCTCGCCGGGACACTGAATTGGACATCGACATCGAGGTGATCATCCCTTGGGTCGAGGGCGTGACCGAAGAACTCAATGCCATCGTTGGATGGGCACGACAGGCCGGCGCGGATGGGTTCCGGTTGACGGCTCCGTACCGTGCGGCTTCGCTGCCCGCAGACCCGGAGCTGTTGGACGAGATTGTGGATTCATCGGAAGGCTTTTGCCGGAACACATCGGTCAATCTCGAAGAACTGCACGCGATGGTCGCCCATCAAGACGGTGCGCCCGGATTGTCTCGGAGCCATGCCCGCCGGCGCTTCAAGTGCTCCGTCGGTGGAGAGCGACTGGTGATTGGCCGCCGACGCAGCGTATACAGTTGCCCGTTTCATGCACCCATCGTTGAGCTTGACGTGGACTTCGCTTCGGCCTGGGCTCAGGCGGGTACCCACCTCGAGTGCATCGCCACCTGCACCCGGGCCTGTGTCCACACCGAATTGGCTCCCCAACCCATACTTGGATGAAGCATGCGGATACCCCTCGACCAAATTCACAAGCAGGCCTTTCCCGTACAAGCGGATGAGTCCGCCGAGTGGGTGACTGCAGCGGCACGAACCGTACGGGGCACCCCGGGCGAACCCACCCAGGATCCCCACAAAGATGATGGTGCTGAGTCGGCCGTCATCGCTTTAAAGATCCATCGAAAGAACCAAGCATTCTTGGTGGCTGGCCACATCTTTCTCACCCTCAAGTGTGCCTGCGATCGATGCGGTGCCATTCTATTGCTGACGATCGATGGCGACATAAATCAGATGTACAGCCCACCCGAAGGCTCCGCGAAAAAGCATGAGGAAGACCGGGACCTGGAACACACCGAGCTGGAAGAAGGCTGGCATGACGGTCAGGCGATGGATCTGGAGATGGTTCTGATGGAGGCCTTGGCATTATTGGGCCCCGATCGCGTCCGATGTGAAGATGATGGGGTTACCAGAATTACCGAGGGAACACCTTGTGAATTGCCCAAAATTTCATTAGAACAAGGGCCCGATAACTTTAATCCCTTTGCAGCATTGAAGTTATCGTAATAAACTGCGGCGTCTTCGGAGTCTGGAACCACTGACTCCGTCCATTGATTTCAGGTGATACCATGGCCGTTCCAAAGAAACGTACCTCCAAAAGCCGCAAAGGGATGCGTCGTTCACACGATGCTCTCCAGTTCAAAGCAGCAGTTCAAGTTTGCTCAGAATGTGGCGAAACTAAGCTGTATCATCACATCTGTGACGCATGTGGTAGCTACCGCGGCCAACAAATCGTCAACGCAGAGTAGTCCCCACAGGGAGACATGATGCGGTATCCCATTGCGCTGGATGCGATGGGTGGAGATCGCGCCCCGCAGATCACAGTTGAAGGTGCTTGTCGGGCAGTCCGAGAAGGCATCTCCGTTTTGTTGGTTGGAGATGAAGCCGTTCTTCGGCCGATGATCCCCAAGGGCATGGACTTGCCGATACTTCATGCGTCCGAGTCCATTGGGATGGACGAACCGCCCAGTCGGGCCGTACGGAATCGGCCACAGTCGAGCGTCCGGTTGGCAGCCCGAGCGGTAAAAGAAGGCCGAGCGTCTGCAGTCGTTAGCTTCGGAAATACCGGCGCACTGATGGCGGCGTGCTTGATTGAGCTGGGTCGGATCGAGGGCGTTGAGCGTCCTGCAGTGATCACCACGCTTCCACGGTCCGATGGTGAGCAGCTTGTGCTGCTGGACTTGGGTGCCAATGTGGACTGCAAGCCCAGCCACCTGGGTCAGTTCGGCGTGATGGGAAGTGTGTTCGCCAAGCATGTCTTGCATGTCGAGAGCCCCCGTGTGGGTCTGTTGTCCAACGGTGAGGAAGAAGGAAAGGGCAACGAACAGGTGCGGGCAGCGCTGCCAGTGCTGGAACAGATGCCCATTCGCTTCATTGGACCCGTGGAGCCCAACGATGCCCTTCATGGTGCGTGTGAGGTAGTGGTCTGCGATGGGTTTGTTGGCAATGTGATGCTCAAGAGCATCGAGGCTGCCATCGGGGTCGCTGGAAAAGTACTTAAAGACGAAATTCTGGGCCGGCCGGGTGCAAAACTTGGAATGAAACTTCTCCAGGGTGCATTGAAGCGGTATCGTTCGCGAACCAGTGCCACTGCGATTGGCGGTGCATTTCTCTTGGGGG
>CAWVVG010000285.1:0-5034 GCA_963932775.1 uncultured bacterium | reverse complement strand
CCCCACCGCCCCTACGACCAAAGCCAAGCTGGGTTTGGACGGGGCCAGCATCGATCACAAGCAGGGCGGAGATCCGGCTGACGACGGCCACGGAATGTCCGAGAAGACCTCCCTTGGTGAAGGCGGGTTTAGCCATGCCCAGTCGGAATCATCCAAGTTTGGCGAGAACGAGAGCAGCTCTTCCGCCACCACAGGCTTTGATGGCAGTAACCTGAGCCACTCAAGCGAGACGTCCACCAATGATGGCGACCAAGGACAGTCGCAGTCCTCTGGGTTCTCACTCGGCGCCGATGGTTTTACTAGCTCCCGCAAGCGAGAGACCTCCGAGAAGACCTCGGCTGGAGTCACCAACTCTTCTTCGACAGAGACGAACACCAAATTGAGGAGCAACACCTTGGGCCTAGGGGTCAAGCAAGGAGCAGCGCAGGAGGCGGGCGGAATCCGCAGCGAAGCATTCGTCTCAGGTGGCATCACCATCATCTGTGACCTACTGCCCGACCTTACCAAGACGCCGCCCCAGTACCTGAGCACACTTACCATCGGACTCACCGCCTCCTTGGGGTTGTCTGAGGGTGCCACAGACAAGGTAAAAGAGGACATCAAGAAGTCCGGAGGCGGACACGCGAACGTCAGCGTCGGAGGTAGTGGGGGTGCGAGCATCACGGTCCAGCGCCCCGTCAACCAGGCCGAAGCGGAAGTATTGGTCGCAGGGCTGGAGGGCTGGAAGGCAGGCGAGGCCCCACCGGAAGTGGGCGCGCTGGCCATCGTCGCCCGGATCACCCATGCCATCGATGCCATCCTCGATAGCGGAGAATTTTCATCTGTGCTTGGGAGCGCCGATGGTGCCCACGCGATGACCGAAGGCGAGAGCTATGTGCTCTCCACCGAGCTGGGCTTTGAGGCGGGAATGGGTGTGGATGGCCAAAGAAAAGGGGGCGGCTCCATGGGGGCCTCCTTTAGCGGTGGCAAAGCCTGGACCCGTGTGTCTAAGGTCGAGAAGGGGCCAGGTGGCGCCGTCGCCATTGGCCACGCATTCGCTGAAACAAGCAAGCTCGCCGCTTCTGCCTCTGGCTCCGTGGGATGGGCTGGCGCTAAGGTGGACTACAACACCGTGGCGAGCAGTGGATACTCGGTGAGCTTTGCACTCGACCCGAATTCCAAAGACTACAGTTTCGATAGTATTTACACCCGCATTATGGCTGCAAATTCGCTCCAAGATGCACAAGCCCTTGGCGCACGTGCGGATTGGGCGGCCTGGGGTGTGGTCGAGTCACGCACCACGTCATCATCGGACAATGAGAGCCTTTCTGGTGGTATGAACGTACGCATCCTTGGTGTCGAAGGCGGAAGTGAAACAGGTGGTTCACAGTCTGTAACGATGGGTGCCAAAGGTGATGCAGGCGCGCTGTCTGGCACACACACAGGAACCAACGCAGGTAGCATCAAGGGGACCCTCGGAGAAGGGGCCGGTGTGGCCATCAACCAAACAAATGCGTTGGACATGAGCCTCGATTCGGAGGGCAAGCAGAGCGGCACCTTGAGTCAAAACACAACCGGCAATCTGGACGTGATCGGCAGCTTCGCCGACCTGATACGCGCCAACTACGTCGACATCGCCGTTGACGATGCAGGCTTCCAAGTCTTGGTGCAGCGGGCCGCTAACGCCCAGGGATGGGCATCATGCGCCTCGCGGGCCTACAAACCACACGAGGGCGCCCTTCACAAGCCGTGGGAGTACGTTCGGAGTCAGCTGCGCAACCCCAAACCGCCCAAAGCCTGGTTGGACCAGAATGCGCCTCAGGCCAACAAGCTCCAGCAGACCAAAGTGCTGGCAGACTTTGTAAAGTGTCACACTTCGGGCCACGAAATCGTCGAGATGTGCCTGCGGGACTTCCGGGTCGATGGCCGGCAGGTTCGCGACATTGGAACGCTCCATGAGTGGCCCAACGCGCTTAAGCTAAGGCGAACACAATTTGAGGCATGGCGAGCCAAGGCCTTGGGTGCCCACAATCGCTTCGCGATGCTTGCTTCCAACCCGGATGCTCTGCAAAAAGAAAGCCTTGAGCTCACTCGCGAGGGTGTGGTCTTACAGGCAGCGATCGACGAAAACATCGGTGAGTTCGAGAGTCCACGGGCTGCAATCGACATGACCACAGAGATAGCGGGCCTCATGATTACCATCCGGGAAGCACGAGAGTGGCTGCTGAGTGACGATGGCGAGTGTGTCGAGTTGGGCCACAAGCGGGTCGATCAGCTCGAAGGCGCATGCCGCCGCTACAAAGCGGAGGAGGGGAAAATTCTCGACAGGTTGGCCAAGGAGGCAGGTATCCTTGGCCTGTTCAACACCATCACCGACGAAGACGAGTGGCACCGGGCATACGACCTCTACGAAGGTTGGAAGGACACCATCCGCGACCTCCGCGTGCTCTATCTCGATGAAGATGTTCCTCAGTCCGACTGGCGGGTTTCGAGCAGAGGCGAAGGTGGTACCGGACAATTGGACATGGACATTGAGGCCATGGGTGCAGCGCTGCAGGCAGCACATGACCGCTCGTATCCGTGGGTGAATGCCGCACTTATCAAGAAATACAAAGGATTCTGATGCGACATCTGGTCCTCCTTATCTACTTCGCGGTGTCTGCTTGCTCTATCGAGCCCACACAACAGGAGTTGTGGGCGGAGGGCTGTGAGGCGGGTAGGTCTGGCGATTGCAGCAGTCTTGGTCTCTGGCATGCCCAGTACGACATCAGCTGGATGCAAACAGCACCGGGCGGCTTTGTGCTCACTGCAGAGGGCATTAAAACGGGCAGTGTGGCGGCGGTCTCATCCACGGCCGACATCCCCAAAGGCCTTGTACTATTGGACAAGGCATGCGCTGATTTTGACCCATATGCCTGCACTGCTGCCGACCACATTCGCCTTCAACAGGGCTTGGAAACCGAACGGGCCGTCGCCTCGTTGATGTCCATATGCAACGAAAAGCTTCACATCCCGTCAAGCTGTGTCTTGCTGGGTGACCACCACTTGGCGCTGGGGCAGTCAGAAATGGCCATGGCCGCCTACAGGTCTGGCTGCGCATGGCTCGAACAGAACTCGCATTACAAAGGGTGCGATGATGGCCACCGTTTCCATGAACTCGCCGCTCGCAATTGCAACAAGGCTGCGGAGCTGATCGGCTCGAAGATGTCTACCAACGCTGACTATGAAGCTGCGGTGCCCTTTGTCCGGGCCTCCTGCAAGGCAGAGGATGCCCTAGGTTGCGAGAACCTCAGATTTTTC
This sequence comes from uncultured bacterium, assembly GCA_963932775.1. GTDB lineage: Bacteria > Myxococcota_A > UBA796 > UBA796 > UBA796 > UBA796. The sequence goes on along the minus strand of CAWVVG010000285.1, from coordinate 1,755 downwards.
ACGGCCATCGGGGTTGCTGAGGGTGACCGCGATGTCGCCATCACTGCGCTCAAGACGGCGTGCGAGAGAGGCGTTGAGATCAGCTGTCGCCAGCTGAAGGTGGCGCTGGGGTCTGACCCAGCGAATTGAACGCGAACGACCCAGGGCTTAGTACAACTCGGTCTACCCAAGTTGTCCTTGCATCATCTTGCCGTGTCCTTGTGGCGACTTTGATGGGCCTTGTGGGGCTTGTGGTCTTGCATGGGTCTAAGGGCTCTGAATGTGGCAAGCCGGGGTGGGCTTGATTCATGAAAAGCCTGGCCAAGGTCGCAGACCCCATGGTGTACACTGCCCATCTCGGAGGTTGTATGCGGAATGCACTTGGGCCCATGGGCTCATCGTTGTTGTGGTTTGCGTTGTTGGTGGGCTGTAGCTCGGATGCCAAGCTCAATGTGAACAACGCCATACCTGCAGCGGTAATCCTCTCTCATGCTTCTGGTGACGGTATCAGGGAAGGGGAGGTGCTTACCCTGGTGGGTTCGGTGACCGACGCCAACCACGCCGCTGAAGACCTGACCGCTACCTGGTCCGCCGACGGTGTCACCGCCTGCGAAGGCTCTACACCCGAAGACGACGGCACGACCATCTGCGAAGTCACAGTGCCCGCTGGCGCTGAGCTCACAGTACAGCTCGAAGTCCGCGACCCGAAAGGCGCCTCTGGCTCCGCATCGGTCGACCTGGTCATCACCGAGACCGAAGCGCCCTTTGTGGACCTCTTGGCCCCCGAAGACGGCAGTGTGTTTTTTCTGGGTGAGGCCATCGCCTTTGAGGCCACCGTCACCGATGGTGAAGACGAGCCCGGTGACTTGACCGTTTGGTTTGAGTCGAGCGTGGATGGTCGGATTGAGATCACGACTCCCGCCACCTCTTCGGGAGATCTGGCCGGTGTCTTGGACCTCAGCCTGGGCAGCCATGACTTGGCACTGTGGGCCGAAGACACCGACGGCAAGACCAATCGCGACCGGGTGAGCATTACCGTTGAAGAAGTCCCCGATGACCCACCTACGGCTGAAATCCTCACCCCGGAAGAAGGCTCAGACGCCGTCTACTACACAGGCGAACTCATTGCATTCTCCGGTTTGGCCGGGGATGCCGAAGACCCACCCGCCGACCTGCTGGCCCGGTGGTCGAGCAGCCTCGACGGTACCCTTGATGGCGACGCTTCTGTGGACTCCAGCGGCACCATCGCCAGCTACTCCACACTCTCCGAGGGCGACCATGTCCTCAGCCTCACGATCACCGACTCCACCGGCCAGACAGCCACCGACACGGTGCTGATTGCTGTGGGTGCAGAGAACCAGCAGCCCGAATGCGCCATCACCGCCCCAGCCGATGGGTCTGTGAGCACCTTCGGCGAGACCCTCGACTTTTCAGCCAATACCACCGACCCGGATGTGCCGAGCGACTGGCTCACAGCGTCTTTGTCGAGCGACAAAGACGGCGACCTGGCGACCATCACTCCCACCACCGGTGGCCTGGTGAGCTTCTCCACCGACGCCCTCAGCGCCGACACCCACACCATCACTCTCACCGTCGAAGATGAGCTTGGACTCAGCTGCACCGATGCCATCAGCGTGGCGGTCTCCACCCCGCCCACCATCGCGGTGTCCGCACCCGGTGCTGGAGCGACCTTCAACGAGGGCGAACCGATCACCTTTGAAGCGAGCGTAGCCGATGCCGAGGACGTGGCGGCAGCCCTGTCCGTGAACTGGACTT
>CAWVVG010000284.1:0-5035 GCA_963932775.1 uncultured bacterium | reverse complement strand
CAGCCTCCGTGGCCCTTCGTTTGGCCTACCACTCTGAGATATAGGTCGAAGACGAGCCCGTGGACAAGGCCGGCCACTGGTGGATGATGCCCAACGGGCTGGGACCGGGAGTACCGGGCTACGTCAACGACAAAGAGGGCATTCGGCACTGGGCTCCATCCCCACCACCCGCCACAGTCGGAGACACTCAACTGTGGCTGGATGTGGACCTAAACCAGCAGGTTCTCGGCCTGCGTCGCGGTTCCGATCTGCTCTTTGTCACCCTGATTTCTTCGGGCGTACCCGGCACCCCTACCCCTCGTGGCATCTACGCGATTCAGGACAAATCCGCGTGGTCGGACATGGCCAGCCGGCCCGACTCAGACGACCCCTATTATGTGGAGAAAGTCCCTTGGGTCATGCACTTCAAGAAGCGCTACGCCATCCATGGAACCTTCTGGCACTGGGGGTTTGGACACACGGCAAGCCACGGCTGCATCAACCTGTCGGTGCGGGACGCCCGGTGGATTTTTGACCGGGTGAGTCCCAGCGCCCATGGCGGCTGGCAGACGGCGGTGGCCCACAACACAGACCCTGGAACCGTCCTACGGGTGCGGCGTGGCCAAGCGCCGGTTCCCGACAGGCGCCGTTAGAACCCCACCAGGATCGGTACCACCTGCACGCTCTTTTCATCGGCGAGGGCCACTACATCCTCTGCGGTGTGGGTGTCCTTGTCCGAAGCGCCCGCGTCCGTGACCACAACAAGCAGTCGGGTCTCGGCTTCCCAGTGGACGTTATCCAAGACTCGGTATGACGCGTCGTAGAGGGACTCCGCGAAATCGCCGCCACCGGAGGCATCAATGTCATCCAAGAAGGATGAAATTTGACTCGAGCCAGGTGCCATAAGCCCGCTGTTGTTTCTATCAAACCAGTCGTCGTCCACGTGTTTGTCTCGGTACCAAGCCATGCTCACCCGGTCCTCAGATGAATCCAACGCTTCTATGACTTCGCTCAAGCGCCGGCGTACCGCAGCGATGTCATCGGACATCGAACCTGTGGCATCGATCAAGTACACGATGTCTTGCTGGGTATCCTTGTTGGCCTCGGTGACCGAGATCAGGGTGTCGACCATGTCATCCGCCGAGTCCGCCTGATAGAAGCTTCCGCCCGTGCCGTCTCCAAGCTCGGAGAGGGACTCACTGGCCGAGCAGTCGAACAGCACGTCAGCCACACCCAGGGTCTCGGTAAGCAACTCGCCGATAAACTCACTCGATGAGACTCCCCTGGCCTCGGCTTCGGCCTCAATGAGGCCCCTGTCCGATGTGAGCATCGCAAGGAACTCGTCCATGCACATACCGCCGTCGCCGGTGTCGCCCCATGGGACCTTCATGTCGCAACCAACCCCCAGCAGTGCCAAGGTCATAACGATTGGGGAAATGCTTCTCATGGTCACCCTCCACGGTTCGGTTCGAGACTCCGACGCGTGACACGTCGATTCATTCAGCCCCCACCCCCAGGTTGTCTGCCTTAGGCCCTCCGGCGGCGACGTCCGATGAGGGCAAGTCCAGCGAATACCACCACCCAAACACTCCCAGCGGCGCCCCCACTGGAACAGCTGCATCTACCCTCTTCGCCCAGGTAAGCTTTACCCGGGCTGGTATCCTCGGTGTCAGGAACATCCCCTGGTCCCGTGCCCAAGCCACTATCGTCGCTTCCACCACCCTCGCCGGTGTCTTCGTTGGTCTCGCCGGTGTCTTCGCTGAGCCCAGTGTCTTCACTCAGCCCGGTGTCTCCCCCAGGCACAGCCCCACCCGTGTCCGGGTCTGCTGCTGCTTCTATGGTCAACATCCCCGTCACACGCTCTACTTCAATAAATGTGGGCACACCTTCGACCATGGCGATGACGTCAGGGCTCGTGATCCCAAAGGGACGCAAGCCGGGCATGGCATCTTCGGCGACCGCATAGGGTAGGCGCATCACCCAGCCCTCACCCGGCTCCAACCAAGGACCTTCAACGGTCATTCCGACAGCATACTGTTCGGCACCGTCGGCAAGCGGAAGCCTGGCCGATGTGCCCTCACTGGCACGCTCAGAGAGCTCGATGCCTTCCTCGTCACCCACAATGAGCACTGTTGAATCAACCCAAAGAGTGAACGCGACGGCCACGACAGGAACGTCATTGGTGAGCGAAATCTCCACCATGACCTCGTCACCAGCGTGAACGGTCATATCCGAGACCTCTATGGTTGCGGTGATGGGGCCCGGCTCGGGGGGTGCATCGGGGTCGGTCACCCTGATGGAGCCCGATTCATAAGCCGACCATATTTCCGCGCCCTCGGGTGTGGAAAAGGTCACGGGACCGAGGGTAATGGGAGATACCGCGAATGGTGCGTCGGCCTTCACATCAAAGGTGATGGCAAGCAGGGGGCCACTAATCCAACCGACGGGATCGAGGCCGTGGGCGGTACCGATGAGGGTTAGCTCGCCGGAGACATCGTCGTCGGACCACGACAGACCCTCATCCCCCCAGCCAGACAACAAAGAGCCAGCTGCAACATCATTGACCGATACGACACCGGGATCGTAATGAACAACAAGGGAGAAGTCCGCCATGAGTTCGTGAACCGTAAGCTCAACTCCAACAGTGGCTGAGTCTCCTGGGTGGGCCGTTTCGTGGCTCACAAAAACCGCCGCAATGGCTGAAGCCGTCGGGCTGTACAGCGTGCAGACGACGAAGGCAAAACATGAAAAAATGGCCCGATAAAGTGACATTATGGTGTGTACCCGGTGTGGAGCTGAAGAGGCTAAGCGACGGACCGTTAGGAACATACACCACTTCCACGCATTGCTCGTACGGAGCTCAGCAGTGGAGTCAGCATGGCAATGTATTTTAAGGGTACATTTAGAGACCGCCCACCGCTACCGCCGGCGCATAGTGACTGCCCTCTTGGCCCGGGATGTCACCGAATGGTGGACTTCACGGTCTCCATGATTTCCAAGGCTTTGGTTGGCATGGACAGGTCTTGGCGAATGGCGAGGTTGATGGTCACGGCACCCCGGGCCCCATTGACCTCATTGATGTACTCGATGACTTCTTCGGCGTCGTAGCGGGCCTTGTAGAATTGGGCCCCGTCCTCTAAGCCCTCGGCCGAGTAGAGCCAGTCGTCCTCCATGGCTATAAGTCCATGAAATTGAAGACCTTTACCTACTTCGGTCTGCATGAACTGTTCGGTGGGAGACTTGTCGGGTGAGTCAATTTCGCCGGCCCAGTAGTCCTGCCACGGGGTCACAGTGGGAAAGACCCAGCGATTGAAAGCCACCAGGCGCTCCGGGTGACCGGTCTTGGCGGCCTCAAACAGTTCTCTGTAGTCGGTGTGCGGGTAGGTCTCGGGAATGAGGTCCCATCCATCGAGCCAGAAGCCGCGAACTTGCTCACCGTAGCGTTCACCGATCGCGGTGAGCACAGTCTTGTTGTTGGCCGCGATGTCAAAGTGAGTGGCTTCTGGAATGGTCTCCTCCGAACCAAACTCGTGGGCCCGGAGCCACTTGCTCTCCCCCACTCCATCGGGATTTCCGACCAGGTGAGAGGCCACATACAGCACCAGGTCGATGCCCCGGCTGTTGAGCTCGTCGGCTATCTCTTGAATCAGGTCCCGTTCGGTCGTCCAACCCGGGTGAATGTCTTCCCATGCCGCGATGGGGGCTGGGCAGTGTGGGTATTGGTGGTTGAGTGTGAAGATGACGTAGCCTGCCCCCACTTGCTCACTCAGGGCACCGAAGGCTTCCACATCAAACTGCTCAACGGCGGCCTTGTAGTCGAGCTGAGACCCATCGCTGTTCACAGTGAGGTCGGTCCAGTGAAACATGACCCCGTATTGTGCATCGACCATCCAGTCGGCATCAGCCCGAAGGCCCACCGCTTCGGCCCACTCTTCTTCGATGGACTCTACAGCTTCAGTGGGGGTGAGCTCGAGGGCCCGAAAGTCCACAAACTCCAAGTCTTTCATTCCCCCCAGTTTCAGAGAAATCGTCTGTGTTCCGGCCTCTAGTTCAAGCGGCGAGTCGAACTCCAGCCGGTCGTAGCTCACGAGGAACTCCTGGGACAGATCCACGCCCTCCAGGTCCGATGGGGTCAGGTAGTGCTCAAAGGGCCCGTCGCTCTTGGCAAGCTCCGTGTGGACCGTATTTCCTGCATTTTTTACCGATACATTGGCGCCCGCCCGCATCGATGCGTACGACATGCTCACTTCATAGGAACCAGTTTCGGGGACATCGACGTCCCAGGTGAGCGTCCCAGTTCCTTCCCAGCGCATCGCCATATTTCCCAGGGCTTCGTTTTGACCGACACAGCCCTTGAGTCCGGGCCCGGATGAGAAGTCGATCCGGGTTGTCTGACCCTCCGCCAGCGGCACAGGGTCATTGGAATACCGGGTATTTCGAGACTGGCATTCTTCGTCTTTTGCACAGCCGAACAGCGTGGCACCCATCAATGCGGTTTTGAGCTTCATGGAATTCCTTTGGTTTGATTGGTATGGGTCGTGGCTACTGAGCAGCCAGAATGATTTCCACAGCACCCAGGCTGTGCTCAACGGTCAGACTCAAGGTCGAAGATGCCGCGTCCCACGACCGACTCGACGCCGCGGAAGCGGGCGTGACGACTACTGTGGGCTCGGCGTCCAGGCGAACCCGAAGGTCGGTCTGCCGACCGTCTGTGTAGGGCCCATTGTGGTTGGCATTGGCATGCACAAAGACACGTTCGTCGTCATTGCGCACCAACACATAAGCGTGTGGCTGAACCTCGCCGGCGAGGTTTTGGGCAAGGCCTGCACTCAACGGAACGTCGAAGTCTTGGACAATATTCGTGTTCTCATGGCTGTTGGTGATGAACACCCGTCCCCCCACCTCAATGACGTGGGCAGAGCCCGTCGCACGCTCGGGGTACAGCGGGTCGAGTGCATCGCGGACCGACCGCCACGAATCGAGCTCGGTCCGCTCAAAGATTGCAACATCTGCACCGGGAATGCTCTCGATGGGGTGAGGAAGGATGGGCAGCCAG
>CAWVVG010000283.1:0-5036 GCA_963932775.1 uncultured bacterium | reverse complement strand
AGTCCGGGCCAGGAGATCGTTCTCGATGTTCATGCGAATGTCGGTTCTCACACTCGCCGGTGCGCGGTCACGGCCACTCTCCTCACACCAGCTCGCGATGCGTTGATCGACCATGGCGCGCACCAAAGGCCCAGGCAGCGTCTTCTTATCGATGCGCATACCAGCCATCACAAAGTGTGTGTAGAGCCATTGGTCGCGATTCGAAAAATCGGTCTCGAGCAAATTGTCAGCACGGACCCAGCCCACGGTTTCTTCGCCCTTAGCGATGGAACCTTTTTCTCGGAAAGCGTGCTCCGTAAACGCTTGTTCGAAGCGGTCACGGAAGTCATCTGGAAGGGGGTCTACGACCCGGTAGCGGCGGACAGTCAGTCGGCCTTGTAGGAATCCCATGGAACACCCTGGATATTTTCGAGCGCGTGGCGGAAGATCACAAGCTCGACGCCAAACACGTCGAGTCCGATCTCCCAGCGTCCTATCCAGGAAAGGGTACCCGTGACCATCTCTCCTTCCAGTGTCTTGACACAGATCCCGCAAGCGGCATCGATCCAACCGAACAGTTTCTTATCCGAGAGCTTGTACCGATCCTGAGGCTTTCGAATCGGCACAACCGACTCTGCCGTGCCTTCCGTAAAGGACATCCCCTTCTGTATTCGTGGCACGTGGTCCAAGTGGCAACCAAACTTAAACTGAATTTTTGGAATCGTTCGGATCTCACCACACGGTTTTCGGTCGGGTCCGAGGGGCAATAATTTGACCTCAAAGGTGCCAACCGCCTTCACGCGAGCCACAAAAATTTCTCTGCCATGAAGTGCAAAAACTCTTGGCCGACCGTCTCGAAGTGCAGGTTCGAAGATCCCATGGCTCCGATGGGAGTCGAGATGTTCCAGTCGGCGGCTGCGGTGCAGCACCTTGTCGATGCAGAGTTTTCCTTGCGTGACCTGAACAGCTACCGACCGACTCATGCTATGCCGCGACATCAAACGCAGTACTCGGTGCCAGTCGATCACACTGTCAAGTTGTTCTTCCAAGGAGCATTTCCAGGCACGAATGTTTGTACGATATAGTACGGACTGCGTCGCTACTCCGACCGCTTCGGATTGTTTGCCCTAAATCTAAAGATAAAAAATGCCTCTCATCCAAAAAGTAGCCCAGTGTTGAACTGGATTTTTCTAATATTTATGGCTTGCACAGGCCACGCTCCATCGAGCACAGACGGGACCGATATCGCCAAGATTGAGGCTCCGTTGGCCACGGTGACCCCGGTGGATCAAATCCTCTCGATGCAGTGCGGGGTCGGCTCCTGCACCATCAATGGCGCCGGCGGTGTCTATCAATACAATGTCGAGGACAGCCGGCTCACGCCAACCGAAGACGTGCCCACCCCCATTGTCGACCCTTGGCCTGTGGCATCCACCGAGCAATCCCTCGGCGACCAGTGGAACAACCAAGTCAAGAATCGCTGGCGAAGCCCCTTCCGTACCGAAATCCCCACTCCCAATGGCGGCCGGCTGCGCAGCGTGCGCGGGCTTACTCCCGGTACCAGTCGAGTGATCCGCATCGGCGGCTCCGTCATCACAGCTCGCCAAGGTCTCGACCCGGGTGATATCGCATATCCGAATGCTCTGGCCCTTCACCCGACGGGCGCCGAAGCCTACCTTATCGTCTGGCCCAACCCAGATCTCATCGCCTTTCGATCCCAGACCCTGAAGACGACGTGGCGCATTGTACTGGGCGCACCGGCACAGGGGCTGTTCGTCAGCGAAGACGGTCGCTACCTCCTGGCCGAGACCGATGGTATTGCTCCTGAACATCAACTACTGGACTACGAGCCCACACTCCGAACGCCACCCGAAGGCATCGACCCCGCTGCTGACCCCGCCCTTGCATGGCTCGAGCGACCCGAGCCGACCGGCACCATTGTTGTAGATCTGACCATCGGTGAGGTGGTCGCACGACTCCCCGGACGGGCCATAGGCTTCTTCCTCCTTGTTGATGGTGCGGTGGTCAGTTCGAGTGGTGGAGTGGTCACCATCCGAAGGCCCACGGACGAGTAGGCCAACCTTAGCCGAGGCCCGCGTTCAGCATCAACGCCACAGCATTGTTCAAGCTATGGAAGACAATGGGCGCACCAAGACCGCCGCTGCGTTGTCGCAGCCAGCCCGCAATGATTCCTATCGCCACCACCGGAATGATCGACCACGGGTCAACCGCGTGAATCAGCCCGAAGACCATTGCCGTAACGACGATGCCACCCCACGGCCCAAGCCGACCAATCAGCGGTGGCTGCATGAATCCCCGAAAGAAGGCTTCCTCTAAAATCGGACCGGCAAGAACCGCGTAGAGCACCGCCACTCCAAACACCGTTCGGTTTGGCGTCTCCAGCAGACCTGCTACGAAGATTTGGACGGTGGCGTCCCCACCCACAAGAGTGAACACCTGCGACCATAGAAAGCCTACTCCTATGGCAGGAATCACCGAGCAAACGGCAAGTAAGATGTCTGCTCGGGTGAGCGGCGCCCAACTAAAGGCCCCACGGCCCGCGACCCGAACCCCATATGCAATGGCCAAGAGAAAGCCTGCAGCGGTAGCCAGGACCAACCCCAACAACACTCTGGGGTCCTCCATTGAGGCCTCTCCGCCCGATGCATTGAGGGAAAAAAGTACCAACCCACTCAACACCGAGGAGCCAAGCATCATCCAGGCAAAACCAAGCACAGCTTGACGCACAGTCCAGGTCCGTTCGGTCATGGCTGTTGGACCACAAAGACTCGGCCGGTGGTCGGACCCTCTCTAAATTGGGGAACACCGACTGCCACCACACCGGCGGCGCCATCGAGGCTCACTCGGCTGTTCTCCGCCGCCCGGTCGACAAGCCATACCGGTCCACCATCCAAGTCCTGAATGCGAAGGCGGGGAGGAACAATGTGCCGATTAAAGCGACCGGCTGCCCGCCCCCCACCGATGCTAAGGCCCAAGTGGTCTCCCTTCATGCCCATAAGCTCAGTGCCGTCCGAGCAGCGAACCGACCCGCTGGCCTCCTCCACTTCCAGCTTGGGGTCGCCCCAGCATGCCTTGTCTTGAACCCAAGCCACGGCGCCTCCCGGCGAAACGGTGGCGATGGCTTCTTCGTCCAGAATCACCGTACAAGAATCTCCGTCGCACTCGGTCCAGATGGAACCAAGCGTGCTGCAGGCCACCGCCTCTCCCGCCTGGTCCGACCACAAGACGGTCCCATCGGGGCACACATCCACTGCCGTCGCACCATCAACCGCACCGAGCACTGTACCGTCTGAGAGATCGATCACAGTGTCATTGCCAAGCCACGCCCAGTGGGTCCCCTCGATTTCTCCAACCCGACGGGCCCGTCCATGGGTCAGGGGTTCAAGAGCATCGGACCACCGCCCACTCTGTAGAGCACTGGCAACGGATAGACGTTCAGCGTCCACCGCCACCGACGCTCCAAAACCCGGTGCGCCTTCAAAAACTGTTGCACGAACCTCGTCACCCAACACCCGCTCTCCAGGGGTGAGGTCCCCACAGGCGAAAGCGAGGACCAGCCAGTTCATTTGGTGATCACCATTCGCCGATAAAAGCCGTGCTCGCCCACCACCACGCTGGAAAAACCAACCCTCCGAACTGCGACCTCCAAGGCCGCCCATTCCGTCTCGTTCATCCCAAATCGCCGCCATCCACCGAGCACCAACCCGTCCGGTGGCCACCCCTTGGAGCGCTGAATCCAGCCTTCAGGAACGCTTGTCCGGCCTCGGTCTGCCTCGTAAAGATAGAAGCGACCGCCTGTTTTGAGCACTCGAAACACCTCACGAAGGATTCCGTCGCTGTCATCCCAGTGGTGGGCGGACTGAACCGCCGCCACGGCGTCAAAAGTACCTTCGGGAAACTTAATCGCGTCCGCACTCATCTCGCGAATGGTGACGTTTAGGCGTGAACCCTTATTTTTTCGGGCAGCTTCCACCATCTGAGGACTGTGATCGATGCCGACGGCATCGATATCGAGGTGCCCAGCAGCCACGTGCAGGCACAGCCATCCAGGTCCACAGCCCACATCCAAGAACGAACCGGTCGACAGATTAATGGCCTGAGCAATGTGTTGGTACGCGGGCTGGTAGTACCTTCCTGGGCCGAGTTGGTACAAGACGTCAGACACCCGCTTTCGCAATTTGAAGCCGTGTTTCATGGGCCTATGGTGGGTTGAATGGGCGCTCGAGTCAATCGGAGCCTATGATGGCCGATGCCGCAGACAAAAAAGCTCCGATGGAACCGGGCGGAACCTCTCCCACACGGGGCGCACCACGGTAGACCTCGAGCAGCTCGGGCCGAATGGATTGAGGGTCCCAGATGACGACGGCATCCGCGTGCTCCACATCGGTGCGCGCCTGTTCGGTTTCCCGCTTGGCCAATGCCGGTATCAAGCTAAGGACCAGCCTGGGGTCGCCTACCCGGTCGCGAACCATTCTATGGTGCTTGCTCTCACGGCCCACAACAATGACCCGAAGTCGGCCATTGATCAGTGCTGCATCCAGAAACCGTCGGGCCTCTCGGTCGATGTCAAAGCCTCCACAGACCTCGCACCGGTCCCTGTCAATACTCAACGAAGTCCGGCCGGCTGGAGGATGGCAGTCGGCGCAGACGCGAACAAATTTTTCGGAGATTTCCACCCTCAGTGCAGCGGCTTCTTTCAGATTGGGCGTTGAGATTATTCGCTCAAGCCAGCCATCCACCATCAACAATTCTGCGCGTTCATCGGCGGTGGCGAAACCCCAATCAACCAAGATGGATCCGACGGTCCGTCCCGGTACTCGGTTTCGTTCCTCGGACTCCTCCAGCGCGACCTGCAGCCGCGTCACCTTCTTCTTGAGTTGGGCCAGCTTGGCCTCGGCTGAGGTCCGGCCGTCTTGGGCCAAAACCAGGCCACGCTCCAGCTCTGCCACCCGCTCAGTATCCGCCCCTGCCACACTTGGAGCCGAAGCTTTCCCAGCGGGACTCGTCCGAGTTGCCTTGCGAGTCGCCTTATGAGC
>CAWVVG010000282.1:0-5062 GCA_963932775.1 uncultured bacterium | reverse complement strand
TTGGTGCTGATTCTCCTGGTACTCGGGAGTATTTTCTTCGGCGTAGCAACCCCAACTGAGGCCGGTGCACTCGGAGCAGTGGGCGCCATGGGCCTTGCCGCCATCAACCGTCGGCTGAATCTCGTAGCACTGCGGGGAGCCATGGGTGAGACCACACGACTGACCTCAATGGTGATGTTTCTGCTCATTGGGTCCACCGCCTTTGCCCTGGTCTTTCGAGGACTCTACGGAGACATTTGGATCGAGGATTTACTCACCAACCTGCCCGGTGGAAAGATCGGCCTAATCATCGTGGCGAACCTCACAATCTTCGTGTTGGGCTTCTTCATCGACTTCTTCGAGATCGCATTCATCATTTTGCCCCTGCTCGTCCCGGCCGCCCGAATCCTTGGCATTGACCTGGTGTGGTTTGGCGTGATGATCGCCATGAACCTCCAGACCAGCTTCCTGACGCCACCCTTCGGCTTCTCACTGTTCTATCTGCGGGGAGTCACCCCACCAGAGATTCCTACCACCGCCATTTACAAGGGCGCCATACCCTTCATCCTGATCCAGGTGGTGGCCTTGGGGCTCGTCATCGCCTTTCCCGAGCTGGTGACCTGGTTCATCGACTGACCCGATGAGTGGGCAAGATATGCGGCCGGATCGCTATCCCCTCGGGTACGCGAACTTGGCATAGGCCAGCTCAGCAGTGGAGAAGAATTGAAACTGGTCGGCACGAGATGTCTTCCAGTGCTGGTAGATCTCCGCGTAGCCGGCATCTGCAGCCGCGTAGTCTTCAAGAATCTGTGTCGAGGCTGAGAGCGCACCCTCGAGCAGGTCGTCGGAAAACGGTCGCAGGGCGACACCGTGGGAAAGGATGCGCTTGAGTGCCGCCGGATTGCGCGCATCATACCTGCGCTGCATTTCCAATCCAGCCTCGTGAATCGCGCTCTTGAGAATCTCTTGGTAGACCACCGGCAAGGATGCCCAGGCTTTGTCCCCTATGTAGATGCTCATGCTTGGACCGGGCTCCCACCAGCCAGGGTAGTAGTAATTCTTGGCCACCTTGTAAAAGCCAAGCTTTTCATCGTCATAGGGCCCTACCCACTCCGTGGCGTCAATGGCACCGCGCTCGAGCGCTGGAAAGATTTCGCCACCAGCGATCACCTGAACAGAGGCACCGAGGGCACTCATCACGTCACCACCCAAGCCAGGAATGCGAATCTTCAATCCCTTCAGCCCATCCAGCCCTGAGAGTTCCTCCTTGAACCAGCCACCCATCTGGGCGCCGGTATTTCCGCTTGGGAAGGACCGGATACCAAAGTCGCTGAAGACCTTGGCCATCAGCTCGCCGCCACCACCTTCGCCAAGCCAAGCCTGCTGCTGCCGCGCTGTCATACCAAATGGCACGCAGGTATCAAACGCCAGCGCGGGATTTTTCCCAGTGTAGTAATAGCTGCATGTCTGTCCGATCTGGACTGTCTCATTCTGGACTGCATCGAGCACCGCGAGGCCAGGAACCAGCTCACCACCCGGGTAGACCCGAATGTCGAAGCGGCCATCCGTCATGGCCTTCACTCGCTCAGCCATAAACTCAGCTGCGCCAAATATCGTGTCCAAAGATCGTGGGAATGAGCTCGCGAGCCGCCATCGAATATTGGGCTGCGTGACCGCTGCAGTGCCCTCGTTGGCACCGGTAGTGTTGGTTCCACCACACGCGGAGACGACCGTACCGGCCGCAGTCAAGCCGGCAAGAGAGGCTCCAATCTGTCCAAGGAATTCACGACGCTTCATGGCTCACACTCCGAGTTGCTGTGAACCGCTAATCAGACCCACGGGCCCCGTCGATCAGTACATCTTCTGCTTTTTAAGGCAGGCCTTCTTCAAGCCGCCCTCACAGGCCTTGGTGTAGAACTCCCTGGCCTCATCGGGACTGAGCCGAACACCCAGACCTTTGTGGTACATCATTCCAAGGGCGTAGCAAGAGTCAAAGTGGTCGCTGTCACAGGCGCGCTCGAACCAGCCGACCGCAGCGATAAAGTCCTGGCCACCCGCCTTGCCCGAGAGAGAGAGAGCCCCCCCGCGATAGCAGCCGTCCAGCGCACCTTGGTCGCAGCCCATTCCGTAGACTCGCAGGGCACGCCCTGGATCTGCCGCTCCAGCCTGCCCTTGCTCAAGCGCGATGCCCATCTGTACGCACGCTTTTCCATGGGACCGCTCGCAAGCATCCTTGTAGATGGCCAGCGCACGGGTTGGATCCGCCTCTACGCCATCTCCACTCATCAACATCATCGCGTGGTTGGTGCAGCCAGAAACGTGTTCCATTCCACAAGTCTTTTCAAAGAAGCCCACCGCCGCCGCCTTGCTTGGCTGCCCGTCGATGCCCTTGAAGTGTCGCATACCCGCCTTGTAGCAACCCACAGACAGCCCCGACTCGCAGCTTCGCTGGTAGAGGTCTGCGGAGAACTGCTGACTGGCGGTCACGGCCCGGCCGGTCTCGTACGCCTCGCCCATGATGATGCACGCGCTTCCCTTTCCAGAGTTGCACTCCGACCAGTAGGTCAGGAGCTCTTGCTTCAGCTGAGGAGGCGCTGCCCGAGAAATCTTGGGGCGACTGAACGCAGTCCGCTCTTTTTTCTTTTTTCCGGCGTCAGCAGGGCTCACGACCAGCATCAACAAAATGGAAAATAACAATCGCATGGTCGGCTCCTAGTTTGTTTCTTCGGTCAAAGCAGACCGGACGGCTACGAGGCTTGAGGCCACACCCTCCTGATAACGAGAGTCAGGAAAACGCTTCTCTATGTCTTTGAGGTGGTCTGCAACGGCCTGTAAATCTACTCGGCGCTTGGCAAGACTGGTGACCTTCTTCGCCTCTACAAAGCGATCGGCGGCCACAGCCCGCTCTCGGTATACCCAGCGATCTTGAACTTCTCGCTTCAAGGTCACCACTGCCGCTGAGCACGGCTGGCCGTCGCATACTTCGAGTTGTTCGAGGGCAAAGACCAAGTCGCCCGTACCCATGTGCTCTCTGGCCGAAGCCATCACCGCAGCGGCGCCGGAGTCGGGAGGCACGATGCTCCGACGACGGACTGCGGGAGCTGAGGCCACCACCGCGGGCGCTATCTCCTCCGCATTGATGGCTGCGATGGGCACAAAGTCTTGCTGGTCTGGATTCGCGATGGCATCGGTGGCTGCGTCCTCAGAACGCTCTTCCACCTCCACCAGTCTACGGAGATACCGTAAAACCACATGCTGAGATGCTGGCCGGGTTGTCTTGGCCTTCTGGCAAAGCTCCCAAGCCGCCTCGAGCCGGTCCCGTCGGTCCACATTGTCGGTCTCGGCCGCGATCATTTCCTCCAGCCGAGTCTCCACTCCACTGAAATCAACCGGTGCTTTAACGGCGCCCGCAGCAGCAACAGCATCGGTTGAGCTGCCGCCGTATTGCTGAACGACACAGCCCAGAGAAAGCCAGGTAAAAAGAAACAGTGTAGCCATGGGCGACCTCTATCACGGCCCGGAGGGTCCGGATGGGTCGGCAATCCCTGAATCCATTTGAGTCCACAGTTCATCCACAGGATCTTCCAACGATGGAGCCTGGCCCTCGTGACCAAAGCCACCCAGGCCCAATGCCATTGCAGCCGGTAGTCCCACAGGCTCGAAGCGACGGCGAGCGACGGCACCGCCCTCATACAGCACAGTACGACCCCCCTCCTCAGCACGCTCATCCAGCCTCATACCGGCGCTCTCCGAGACCTGCATGCGCCCAAAACCCGCCAGTTCGTTCCACTCGGGCGGGGTCTCCGCGTCGGGCATGCCCAGCAAACCCCCAGCGCCGAGGGCTCGGGCGGTACCAATCCAGACCGGCAGAGCACCGTTGCTCCCCTGAAGACGCACCGAACCCTTTCGCATGGGCCGATTGTCGTCATACCCGAGGTAGCTGACCAAGGTGTAGCCCTCGGCCCAAGCCCAAGCCCCATCGATCAACCGAGGCACAAAGCCGGCGAATGCAGCATTTCGATACCCGTTGGTGGTGCCCGTCTTTCCCGCAACTGGAACCACAGCACCGTTGACCGTCACCTCGTTCAAGGCCCGTCGCCCGGTGCCCCATCGCACCACATTTCGAAGGACGTCTCCAATCTGTCGACCCTGCACCGATATTGTCCTCGGCGTCGGGTCGTCTTTGATCCGGTACAGGACGGTGCCATCCCGATCACGAATCTCTTGAATGAGCATGGAGCTGCGGTCGGGTCCCATGATTTCGCCGTCGGAAGTATCAGCGAAGAATCTCCGAACCTCTCCTTCCATCATGCTTTGATAGAGCATCGCCGCTTCAGACAAGCTGATATCGACCGCACCCAAGGGCAAACTCAGGACGGGAGGAAGGGGCTGCTTTACACCATAACTTTGGGCCAGTTGGTCCATATACCGGAGCCCCACCAAGGTTCGAAAGTCCGGGTGGTACTGGAGCACATCCCAGTCGTAGGGGTCGGCTCCTGCCCAAACCAACAATCTCCGCTTCATCACCCCATGCAAGCGAGTGAGCGTCCCGATGGACACAGACCCATTCACCTGCAGATCTGAGACCGAAGGCACATCCGCGTCGCCGCGCACCCAGGACCACCAAGCGTCGGCATTCACTGGAGCCGACCCACTCCGATCCTGGCCACACAACAGTCGACCCGAGGATGCTTCCACAGCCAACTCGGACATCTCGGTAAAGTCAGGCAACTCCGGAGTCACCGTGTACCAATCGTTCACGGCATCCTCGGTACCCGTGGCGTCACTCAAGGCGCCACCTCGGGCGGAAGCGATGCTCTCGGTCAGCAGCTTGGCTTGAGCGATGCAGCGGGTTCCTCTCTGGGCCAAGGTCCGGTAGCTTCGTTCAAGGGCCGCCAAGTGCTGCTCGGCCCGAGGACCCGCCGCGACTCTCTTGCGCTCCTTGTCCAAGCCCCGTCCGTAGAACAAGCTCCGCAGCTCCCAGGCCTCCGGATCATCGGGCTCCATCTCAGCCAGCACTTCGATTCTGGCCGCTGTGAAGACGATCTCATTCAAGCGGCTGTGGGTGCTGATGACCCCTTCG
>CAWVVG010000281.1:0-5064 GCA_963932775.1 uncultured bacterium | reverse complement strand
GAAGTCATCTGGAGCACGGTAAGCACCTCGCGCTCCATAGGCTGCCGCGAGGCGCTGGAGAAACTCTGGATCCGCGGCAATGTCCGCAAGCTCTGGGTCCCTTGATGTGACGCTGAATACCGTACCCGCCTTTCCATCCGAGGTGGACTCAACCCACACACGATGGGCGCCCTCCTGATCTGGCATAAAGCGGGTGACGGCCGACCCCATGGCATCGGTAACTGCCTCAATCTTGGTGCGGTCCCCGTTGGGTGCTTCCACCCAACCCGTGACCCGTGAGCCTTCGATGGGACCAAAGCCTGTGTCTCGCACCAGGGTCGTTAGTCGAACCTCGCCGCCGAGTAAGAGGTTCTCTACAGAGGGCCGAACCACCATCCGCCGGTCTTCGGGGTCGGCAACCAACCAACGGAGCGCACCCTTCCAGAAGCGAAGGTAGGCCTGATTTCCCCGTCCAGTGGCCGCCTCGGAAAATGACCAACGCCAAGAAGCATCGGACATCAGCGCCATCGTTCGTCCCTCACCCACTTCTCGGACGGCCAGCAACGGCATTGGCTCTCCGCCTGCCCGTAGACTGGGGTGTTCGAGCAAGACTGCTGCGCCCTCTGACGCACCGCCTGTACGGTTCATCCCATCCAGATCCGGCAGGCGGGCCCAAGTTTCCACGCTGGCGGTAGGAGACCCCGCTATGCGCATGACTGGATGCCCCAGCCCAGCCTTCGAAGGCTGCGGACGAAAGGCGGCCTCGTGGGCCAAGGGTCCCTCAATGCCAAGCTTCACCGGTAGAATGTCTTCGATGGGCGTCGCGGCATATTCTCCGAGATCAAAGCTCCGATCCCCCCCAATCATCACGAAAGCACCGCCACCGCGTACGAAGCGGGCAATATTTCCGAGCAGTCCATCGGAGTCCCGCTCAAAGTAGGGCTTGAAATTGAAGTTCTGAAAAATCACCACATCAAATGTAGAGAGCTGCTCGGTAAACAGCCGCTCATAAGGAAATGCAATCAGAGACAGCTCGTCTGGATACCAGCCTGAAGTGAAGTCTTCGTGAGTCCGCAGAATGAAGAAACTCACCAGATCCACGCTGGGATCTTCCTTGAGAAACAGCCTCAAAAACTTTTGATCGTAGCTCGGTGAACCGCAGACTTGGAGCACACGTGTGCGGTCCCGCACCACCCGCACCACGACAGGGAACCGGTTGTTGCCGGGAACCCCATCCGCTGCCTCAACAGGAATGCTCACCTCCCAGACAAACCGACCCACGGCATTCGGTGTGACCTCAAACCGGGCGGTGCCTTTTCCGTCTGCGTCCAGTGTGGCCGCGATGGTGTCGACCAAGCGCCCTTCCCGCCGCAAGGTGACATTGAGCGTCCGCCCCGGAGTGCCCTCGATGGTGGCATCCAGATTGAACGGTGTCCGTAAGAATGCGAAGCCACCCGACTGCACATTGGTAATGGCCTGGTCCTTGTGGTCCAAGGCGGAGCCCACCTGGTAGACAGTCAACGGTCCGGGCAGCTTGGGAACCGCGGGCGCTGAGTCGGCGGCGAAAGCCTCGCGCAGCCCACCCCGATCGATTCCATCGGTGATGAGCACGATGCTGGTGAGTTCTTGGCCCAAGAATCGGTCGGTCACTCCGGAAAGCGCCGCACCAATCTGAGTGCCCGCATCCTGAGCTCCCGTGGGTGGCCCCACCTGCAGCTGGGCACCAAAGTGAAATACCTCCGCATCCGTCCCCAGCTTCGATAAGATCTCACCGGCCCTATCCGCGCGGGATTCGCCTCTCTCGACAACCCCCATTGAACGGCTGTGATCGACCAAGACCACGGACCGACCCGTCTCGAGTCGCCCGGAGGCTTCGAACCAGACCGGCTCGCTCAAGGCGAAGCCGAGTACCCCAATGGCAAGGAACCACAGGACGAGCTCGAGACCTCGTTTGGAGCCAGGCCGCCGAACCACAAAGCCGCAGGCCACCAGGCTCAGCACAGCCACCGCCACCATCGGAGCTGTTCCCAGCCCCCACAACAACTCGCCGCCGTCCCCTAGGGGTCCACCAATCCACCAATCCATCATTCGAGGCGCCCCTCACGCATGAGTTCAACCACATGGGCGATGTCATGCTTGTAGTTCGAGGTGAGCGCGTACAGGGCCAGGTTGATCGCGAGCTTTGTTGCCTCTCGCCGCTGAAGTTCTCCGCCGGCCAGGGGCAGTTTATTTCGTCCATCTGTGGAGCGGTCCAGAGCGCCTGAGAGATCACAGGGGCAGAAGACAAGGGGGGTTGTGGGTCCAAGCTGTACACCCTCGAGCACCCCGGTCCCCCGGGTCCTGCCCACCGGTGTGTCGAGCAAGAAAAAGCTACGGTAGACCGCATGGTCTCCGGGCAGCGGTGAGAGCGGGCGGGTCGGAAAGATCCGCTGCGTCAGGCGCCGTACGGACTCCGCATATCCACCCGTACCCGTCCCACTGGCATCATCAAAGAGTAGGAATCCACCATAAGAAATAAACCGACGCAGTTGATGAACCGCCTCATCGCTTACTTCAGGCAAGGCCTTTTGACCCACCAATACTGCAAAGGGATGCTCGAACAGCGACTGGTCTTCCGGCGAGACCCGAACCACCTTGGCATCGGCCTCTACGCTGGTGGCTTGGATGATCTCGTGGAGCATCCGCTCCCAAGCCTGCGGACGGTGCAGTGAGCCCCCAGGCACATCCAACTCAGCCACATGAAAACGGCCTCTGGCTCCGAACGCCCACCCGGTGGATGGCCCCAAAGCCGTCGCAGCAAGCGCGCTCATGAAGGAACGTCGACTCCACTCATTCCACATGGCTGACCTCCTTTTTGCGAACCAAATCCCAGGCAAAAATAGCCTGGAGCACGGCGAGAGCCAAGGCGAACCAGAGGGCCCACCGATGCAGTTCGAGGCGGTGCATAAATCGTTCGGGGTCGATCGTGGCCGCAGTCTGGGCCAAGGTCCTGTGACGCCGCACATCCGACTCGGCCACATCCACATTGACTGCAATGGAGGCCATCGCCGGCATCCCAGGACTCAGCACATAATGGGCGCCCGCGACCAATGGAGTCATTCGAACCATGCCACCTTCCACCACGGCTTCAACCGGACCATTTGGACCCTGCACCGAGACCTCCGCCAAGGAGCCGGGCAGTCGAAGCTCAAGGGGCTGGCCTACGATTCCCGTATGCTCGAGATCCGCAGCACCAGCCGGCACACCGAGTACCCGCACCAAGGACTGAATGATCGGCATGTAGACGGCCTGCAGCGGGAACGTGCCCCAGTCAGCATCCATGGTTCCCGTGAACAGCAGCACCCGGCCCGCACCGACTCTTCGCTCGATCAAGAGGGGCATTCCACCCTCAACCCGCAGCAGGGTTCGCACTTCGTCGGAGTCCTTGTATGGCTCCACCGTAAAGAGTTGATTCCAGCGAATCCGAGCGAAGCCATCCATGCCTCCCCGAAGAAAAGGCGCAAACATAGGCTCTTCCCCGTCGGGTGCGATGGTGGACAAGCCACGCTCTCCGGGGCCCACCAGCGACCGAGGCCGGCGCAAGGGGGTGGGCAACAATGAGGCGAGCACCGAGTTGGTGCGGTCAGCGGAGACGTTGTTGCCGACGCTCATTACCAACACACCCCCGAGTTGAACGAATTCCACCAGACGGTTCGCCCAAGGGCCCGGGTCCGCAACGTTGGCGAGGAACACCACCCTGTGCACTTCCGGGTCCAAGGACTGAACCCCCGATGGGGCGGTGATGTCAGGCAGTACACCAAACCCACCCGCGCTTGAGCGACCCCACGGAGCCAAGGCTCGCTCCAGGTAGTAGACCTCTGATGCCACCGGGGTCAGCCCAGGGTCTCCGTCCACCACGAGGACACGACTGGCTCCGATGCTCGGAAGATGAAAGCTACCCACATCATCTGCGGCCAATCGCCCGTCATCAATTCGCACAGTCCCCACGCCGCCCTCAGACACCCGAGGTACCGTGAATGCCTCCTCTGCAGTCTCGCCTGGAGGCACATCCACGAATGCGGTGATCGTGTTGCCGTCGGGCAGAAAGAGCGTGGCTGGGACCTCCACCGGTTCGGGTCCGAAATTTGCAATCTCGATCGTTACCGTTCCACCCTCAGGGCCGCTACCATACTGCGCCCCCACCACCGCTACATTTGCCGGGTTCTCCGCATGAATGGGTCGGGGTACAAGAGCACCTCCTTGCTCGGTGAGCAAGGCAATCTCGGGAAGCGAGCCATCCACCACACCACGGCCTGCTTCGTCGGTGTAGACGAGGACTTCGCCACCTTCTCCGGCCAACATCTGCCGTGCAAGCCGAATGCCGCCGACCAGATCCGTTCCGAATGGAGTCTGTTGCACGCTGGAGAGTACGGAAATGACCTCCCCATGATCCTGAGTCAGCGATGCTGTCAGACGCGATGCCCCGCCACCGATTCGAACCGCGCCGACAAGGGTTGAGCTCGGCAGCGCACGAACCATGTCGATGGCATCTGCCCGGGCCCTGGAGAGCAGAGTCCCCTCGCCTTCAGCCCGAAGGTCCATAGACAGACTGTCGTCGAGCACCACCACCACCGCGCCGGACCCACCGAACTCGGGCACGGCACCGGGCCACTGAACCTCAGGTCGCGCCACAGCAAGAACCACAGCAGCAACCAACAACATCCGCAGCAATAGCAACGCCTTGTCTTCCAATGTTCGCCGACGCCTCAAGCGCTCCGGGAGCCGATTGAGCAGGAGCATGGCTCCGAATGGGCGGCGCTCATTTGGCATGCGGCGAATCATGTGGGCAAGCAAGGGCCCGACCAACAATGAGGCGAGCAACAAGGCCAGCGGAGTACCCCACACCAAGCTCATGACCGGCCCCCAATCACCGCGGCCAATACCCGGTCGAGGCCGGCGTCGATGGGCACCAGATGATGCTGACACCGATGACGCCCCAGCGCAGTCTTCACCTCTGCCACATATTCGTCGACCACCTCAGCCATCGCGGCCCGTGATGCTGCGGGATCCACAGGAGCTGCTTGCCCGCCTTCGGGCGAGAACAAC
>CAWVVG010000280.1:0-5070 GCA_963932775.1 uncultured bacterium | reverse complement strand
AGTCAGTCCGACGATTTTGAGACGCTGCCCACGAGCCTGATGGAAGTCAATGGACACTTCTCGCTCGCGGTGGGGTCCACCAACTACAAGCGCAATGTTTCCATCATGGACTGGGGAACCATAAACGGCACATCAGGGGCTGGCAGCGACAGCATCGTCTTCTCACCCCGTGGGTTCATTGCAAACCCATCATCGGACTTTAGTGACGGCTACATCACCATTCGTTTCGTCAATAAGGTCGCATATCAAGACGGAATTAGTGACATCTACAAGGTCCAGATTTCGCGATCCGGTATGACACGAATCGAGAATCCGTTGATGGGCGACCGATACCCGGATGACAATCACGGAACCGACAAAGCATCCACTTCTGACTAGTCGGCACCTGCGCCCACGACAGCTTGAATCATCGGCCGAAGATCTCCGGTATAGGCCTCAAGCACGGCCTCGCCGCCCAATGCGACCAAGACCCCCAGTGCATTGGCTGCGACGAACTCAGGGCCATCCAGAGACCTCCGCAGGCACTTTGAGTCCCCGACCTTCCAAAGAGCATCCATGGCCGGCAAGTAGAACCCTCCTTCAGCGCTACCGTGGGTGTTCCCCAGATACTGGGCGAGCACATCGGCCGAACACTGAAGCTCGCCCAACGCCGCCAATAGATACCGCCTGACGGGCCGCTGGATACCAAGCCCAGCCCCAGGCCTCCCCTCCTGATCCAAAGCCTCCATCTCAAGGCCCACAACCAAAGACGAGGCCACGCCAGGCAAGCCCAATCGCCCCAGCGCCAGAGCCGACTCAGAGCGCAGTGCAAAGCCATGGCCAGGATCCACATCCATCGCCCTTAAGGAGCCCAAAAGCCGGGGAACCCAGCGCGGGTCCCCATGGAGCCCCATTGCGGCCGTCAGTACCAACCGCATTCGGCGCCCTGCGCCTGCCCAGAGCCCGGAGAGCAGTTCGAAATCACGGGGGTCCGCACACAATGCCAATCGAAGTATTGTGGCCCGGTCTTCGGGTTCAAAACCAAGCGCCTCGCGCGCGGACGCGCGGCGTATAAAAAAGTCACCCTGGTTCGGCCCGGTACCCAGGTCCCATAGGTCCTTACAATTTTCAGGGGAAAAGCCCGCATACATCCCCATCCTACGTTCACCATACCCACCCCGAAGGGACCGCTTTGCGGCATGCTCCAGGACCGCCCAAGCATCCTGAGTCGAAATGCCACAAGCCACAGCCCCCATCGCTTGAGAAAAGCGGACCATATCTACCCGCTCATTTTTGGCCAAATGCAGGAGTCGTGCGCCCTCTGCCTTGCTAGCGGATCGTCCGATCGCCCAAGCCGCCGATCTCCGGACTCCCGGGACCGCATTGGTCAAAAAATCTCCCAGCGTACCTCGAGGATTGTCTCGTTCGCGCAAACCCAATTCCCGAATCGCCATCGTTCGAGTATTGGGCGATCGTCTTCGAAGGATCGCGATCAACATTTGATCTGAGGCCCGCGACATCAACCCATGAAGTCCAGCACGGAAACGATTTTCAATCATGTTCATCGATCAGGTTCTCAACCCCAACGTATCCGAAGTTCAGACTTCTGCCCCGACCTTAGGTTTTCCATAGGTTGTCAATAGCTTCAACGGAACGTTCTTTTGTATTTTTTTTTGAACCCAAACTGGCCCATTTACCGGCCCATAAATCCACAGCTTTAAGGGTTAGTTAGTGACTGTAATTGTTACCATTTTCAGCTTTTATGTGAGTTCTCCATACCCACCAATAAACACTAGCAATAGTGCCTTAAATTTGAGCGACCGCTACATCTTGTGTCTCAAGGGGGTTGATCAGTTTTACCCAACCCGGTACAAACTAAGTGCGTTCACAGAAACCCTTTCTGGTCCCCAAAACCGACGTCAATGTGCCGGGCCCCGGACATTCATCGGCATCCAGAATTCTGCGAAAGCATCCCCCCACCCTGCACCCATACGCACCTGAAATTCAGCCGCAGTCTCTGTGGTTTTCATGTGTGAACGAACAGGCATCCTTGCTTGATCGGGACAGGTGCGCGCCCCCCCCTCAACCCATAGAAATAGAAAGTAAGCAGAACAAATGGAAACCAGCACCAACAGCAGCAAGCAGCAAGCAGTCAACATCGAAGCCGAGTCAGGCCTTACATGGACACAATCATTTTGTCCCGTAGGCGCCAACGTCTGGGAGACCACCACCTGGGAGAAGCGCGACGCTTCGATTGGTGATGCCTCCGGAAACATGGTGTTCGAACAAAATAGCGTCGAAGTTCCGAGCAACTGGAGCGTGACCGCCACAAACGTGGTCGTGTCCAAATACTTCCGAGGCCATGTCAATACAGATGAGCGCGAGACCAGCATCAAGCAGCTCATCAGCCGAGTCACCGGGACCATCGCAGAATGGGGCATGAAGGACGGCTATTTCGACACCGAAGAGTCCGCGAAGGCCTTTGAGAACGACCTCACCTGGCTCTGCTTGCACCAACACATGGCTTTCAACAGCCCCGTTTGGTTCAACGTCGGTGTTGTGGAACGACCACAGTGCTCAGCGTGCTTCATCAACTCTGTTGAAGACTCCATGGAAAGCATCCTTGGCCTCGCGAAGACAGAGGGCATGCTGTTCAAGTGGGGCTCTGGCGCAGGCACAAACCTCTCCCCCATCCGGTCCAGCAGGGAGCTCCTCCGAGGCGGCGGCGAGGCCTCGGGCCCAGTTAGCTTCATGCGCGGCTTTGATGCCTTTGCTGGCGTAATCAAGAGTGGCGGTAAGACCCGCCGCGCGGCCAAGATGGTCATCCTTGATGTAGACCACCCAGATGTAGTTGAATTCGTAAACTGCAAGGTCAACGAAGAGCGGAAAGCTTGGGCCCTGATCGATGCTGGCTACGACGGAGGCTTCAACGTCCCAGGTGGCGCATACGACTCGGTGTTCTTCCAGAACTCAAACAACTCAGTTCGCGTGACAGACGCCTTCATGAAGGCCGTCGAAGAAGGCGGTGAGTGGCACACGCGGGCAGTCAGAGACGGTGAAATCGTAGACACCTTGGATGCCCGGGACTTGATGAACCAAATATCTGATGCAGCCTGGCTGTGCGGTGACCCCGGAATGCAATTCGACACCACAGTCAACGACTGGCACCCATGCATCAACACCGATCGAATCTACGCCTCAAACCCGTGTTCCGAGTACATGTTCCTGGACAACTCGGCCTGCAACCTCGCCAGCCTCAACCTGATGAAGTTCCGTACCGAAGATGGCGGGTTTGACACCGACCGGTTCACCAAGGCCGTTCGAACCACCATCACTGCACAGGAAATCCTGGTCGACCGCGCGTCGTACCCAACACCCGAAATCGAGCAGAACTCGTTGGACTACCGACCACTGGGGCTTGGCTTCGCGAACCTTGGTGCCCTGCTGATGGCGAAAGGCCTGCCCTACGACTCAGAGGAAGGCCGGAACTACGCCGGTATCATCACCTCGATCATGCACGGAGAGGCCTACTCCCAGTCCTCCCGCATCGCAGAGCTCCGTGGACCATTCGCTGGCTTCCAGCGGAACCAGAAGCCAATGCTTCGGGTCATCAGCAAGCACCGCAAGGCCGCCAAGACCATTCCCAAGAACGGCATTCCGAACGCGATGCTCACCACGAGCAATAATATCTGGGATGAGTGCTACGCCCTTGGGCAAAAGCATGGCTTCCGGAATGGACAAGTGACTGTACTGGCTCCAACCGGCACCATCGGGTTCATGATGGACTGCGACACCACTGGGGTCGAACCAGACATCGCACTCATCAAGTACAAGAAGTTGGTCGGCGGTGGAATGCTGAAGATCGTGAACCAGACGGTGCCACTCGCACTCGACGCTCTCGGCTACAGCCCCACGGAGCAGGCTGCCATCGGCGCTTACCTCGACACCCATGAGACCATTGAGGGTGCCCCCTTCCTCAAGGATGAGCATTTGCCCATCTTCGACTGTGCATTCAAGCCGCGTGCCGGGGTTCGGACCATCGAGCCAATGGGCCATGTCAAGATGATGGGTGCGTGTCAGCCATTCCTGTCTGGTGCCATCTCCAAGACCGTAAACATGCCAACCGATTCAACGGTTCAGGACATTTCCAATGTGTACATGGAATCATGGCGCTTGGGGCTTAAAGCGGTCGCCGTTTACCGGGATGGTTGCAAGCGGACTCAACCGCTGAACACCAGTCTGGACGCAGACACTCAACGCGCCAAGGAAACCTCCAAAGCCGAGTACAAACCAGTTCGGCGCAAGCTCCCAGTTGAGCGGTCCGCCATCACCCACAAGTTCTCGGTAGCAGGTCACGAGGGCTACATCACCGTAGGTCAATATGACGATGGGTCCCCCGGCGAGATCTTCCTGGTCATGGCCAAGGAAGGGTCGGTTGTCTCTGGACTCATGGATGCGTTTGCCACATCTGTCAGCCTCGCCTTGCAGTATGGTGTTCCACTCGATGCGCTCTCCAACAAGTTCATGCACATGCGCTTCGAGCCATCCGGATTCACTGGCAACCCGCAGATTCCAATCGCCAAGTCCATCATGGACTACATCTTCCGCTGGATGGACCTGAAGAAGTTCGGCCAAAAAGTAGAAGACGGCAACGAACCTACGGTCGCCGTCGCAGCACCAACGGTCTCAACCAGCACCGTCGATGAAGACAGTGTGAGTAGAGAACAAGCCGTGTTCACCACACAAGCAGATGCACCACCGTGTACCTCCTGTGGGTCCATCATGGTTCGGTCAGGCGCTTGCTACAAGTGCTTCAACTGCGGTTCGACCAGCGGCTGCTCCTAAGAATTGCCGCACGAGGGGGCCAATCGGACCCCTCAACCCATCCTGCGCGGTGACTTGTCACCGTAAAAAACGACAACTTCCAGATTTCCGCAAGTTCATTCAACTTGGGCAGCCAGAAATGGTTGCCCAAGTTGGACCTGCCCTGAGAGCTAAGACCGCGCCGCTTCTACCAAGGAGCGCACGCGGTTTTCGTCAATTTCAGCCTCGATCTGACCGTCGCGATGTAGGCAGGTGCCCACGATGGCA
>CAWVVG010000279.1:0-5075 GCA_963932775.1 uncultured bacterium | reverse complement strand
CCTTGCGGCCCGGCCACAGCGCCAACCAGCTGGCGTTCTCGATTTCGCCACCCAGACCGGGCGTCTCGCCATGCTCGTAGAAGGTAATGCCTGCAATGGTATTGGTGTCCTTCTCGAGAGCGATGTAGCCGTACAGCGTCGACCACAGTCCCTTGCCCTCAATGGGAAGGACCAGCTTCTCCACCTTTCCATCCTTGGTCTTCAAATAGACCAAGGCGTGGTTGGGTACCCGCCCCACTTTGGCGGGATTGTCACGGGCTACCTTGCTGGAGTCCACGTCTTGGCGCGCTTTTCGTTGGTCGAAGTTTGCGAGCTCTTCCTCGCTTGTCTCCACATAGGTGCCCGTCTCAAGGTCCACCAGCTTGGCCACAATGTTGTCTGCAAACCGTTGATTGATCTCCTCGGGGGTGATCTCCTCGCCCGCCTCGTACAAGCTCACGACCCCAAGCACCTTCTTCTTCTGGTCCAGCTGCTTGTTGATGGTCTGTAGGTCCTTGAGTGACACCGCTGCGCCAGAGACAACAACGGAGCACACCAAACATACGATGGCTGCAAACCCAAGGGTGTACTTGGTACTACGCATTTCGAGCAATCCTCCGCTTGATGTTCGCCTGAACAAAGAAGTGGTCAATAAATGGTGCGAACATGTTCATGAACAAAATCGCGAGCATCATTCCCTCTGGGTAGGCGGGGTTGATGACCCGAACCAAAACAACCATGACACCGATGCCAAAGCCATAGATAAGCTTGCCGTTGGCAGTGAAGGCCGAAGTCACGGGGTCGGTGGCCATGAAGACCGTACCGAAGGCCCAGCCTCCCACCACAAGGTGCCACCAGATTGGCATTGCAAAGGCCGGATTGGTCTCTGAACCGATGCCGTTCAACAACAGAACCATGGCCACGGTTCCCACGGTCACGCCCAACATGGTCCGCCATGAGCCGATGCCCGTCATGATAAGTACTGCCGCGCCGATGAGGCAGGCCAAGGCCGATGTCTCACCCATCGAGCCCGGGATAAAGCCGTAAAAAGCATCCAACCAGGAGCTTCCGCCAGCCGCCATTGCCGGGGCGGCCCAGTCGATGGTGCCCACTGCCGCGCCCGCCAAGTAGGTGGCGCCGGAGAGACCATCGATGCTGCCGATACCAGAAGCGAGACCATCCACTGCATACCAGGGCTGGTCTCCAGAGATGTCGACGGGGTAGGCAAAGAACAGAAAGGCACGTGCCATCAAGGCAACGTTCAGCACGTTCATGCCCGTTCCACCAAACGCTTCCTTTGCGAGCACTACGGCAAACGCGATGCCAACACCGACCTGCCACAAGGGAATGGTCGGTGGAAGAACCAAAGGAAACAGGAACATGGTGACCAAGAACCCCTCGTTCACCTCGTGCTTGCGAACCACTGCGAACAACATCTCGATGTTGCCGCCAACGATGCCCGTTACCGCGAATACGGGGACGAACCAGACCGCTCCATGAACCAGGTTGGCCAGCACGCTCGTGGGGACGAACGCCGCTTCCGCGCCACCCATCAGCATCAGCAGCAAGTCCATCTGCCAGACGTCCAAGGGCGCTGCCCCTTGGCTAATGGCGAGGTTGGCCTGAAAGCCTGTGTTGTACACCGCCATAAAGCAACATGGGACCAAGGCCACGACGACCATGATCATCATTCGCTTCAGGTCCAGGCCATCTCGGACGTGGATCTCGCCCTTGGTGACGGTTCCTGGCGTATACAACAAGGTATCGGGCGCCTCGTAGAGGGCCTCAAAATTTTCGAACTTGCCGCCCTTCTCAAAGAGATGGGCCTGGCTGTCGAGCAACTTCCTGAGCGCTTTCATCAGCCTTCCTTCCAAATGTCAGTGAGGTTGCGGCGAAGGGCAACGCCGAAGTCTTCCTTGCCTGGGCTCACAAAAGAGCAAAGAGCGAGGTCTTCCTCGGCAAGCTCGAGCGCACCCAGCGCCTCTGCCTGCTCCACATCGTCTACAACCAGTGAGCGAAGCAAGAAGGTGGGCAGCACATCGAGCGGCATCACCTTCTCAAACATTCCAATGGGAACCATGGCCCGAGGAGAGCCATTGGTAGTGGTATTGAAGTCATAGTTCTTCGCTGGGAAGAACCCGGACAGGAAAGCGCGCGTCGTAGAGAAGATGTCTCCACCTGGCTTCAGCCATCCCAGAAACTCACGCTGCCGATACTCCTCGAGGGCGCATAGCTGATTGTGGTACCGACCCAGGAAGCTGTCGAGCTCCGTCGCAGCGACGCGACCGCCGATGACCGAGCCTGCAACGATCCGAGCCTCGCCGTCGCTCAACTCACCGTCCGTGAGCTCGGTGGTGCTGGCTCCAATGCGGGTCTTTAACAAGCGTGGATTCTTCACAAGGGGGCCGCCGAGCGCAACCACCCGAGTAGTGTCCAAGGTGCCCGTGCGAAACAGGTGTCCGATTCCAGCCACATCCTGGGCATCGATGTGCCAAACAGTTTTGGTGCGGCTCACCGGGTCCAAAGCATGGATGTGAGTGCCGACTAAGCCGGCAGGATGGCACCCCTGAAACTCGACGACTTGAATCTTGCTGGCAGTTCCAGCGCTGACTTCCGAGCCCGCTTCTTTGCAGAGGTACACCGGACCATCCGTGAGATGTCCGAGAACTCCCAGGCCCGCGACGAAATCGTCTTCGTGTCCCTTCAAGGCCACCGCCGGATCGCCACAGAGCGGCCGGGTGTCGATTGCCGTCACGAAGATGCTGGCACAATCCTCGTCCGAAGACGGAACGCGATCGTGGGGCCGGGCCCGGAGTGCGGTCCACATTCCAGACTCAAACAACAGGGCCCGCACATTGCTGGCATCGAGCGGCGCCGAGCCGTCGTAGGCCTCAAAAGTGTGATTATCCTCGGCTCCACCGGTCTCGTTTACTTCCACGATGACGGAGATAAGTACTCGCTTGGCCCCTCGGTTGACTCCGACCACTGTGCCCGCCGCTGGGGATGTAAACCGCACAGCACTTGCCTTGCGATCATCAAACAGGGGCTGGCCCCGCTTGACTTGGTCCCCCTCCTTCACGAGCATTTTCGGCTTCATGTACGGATAGTCCGCGGCCATCAAAGCGACCCGACCCATCATTGGGCCATCATGCACTTCCTGCTTTGGAGACCCATTGATGGGAAGGTCTAGACCCTTGCGGATGGTATGAATTCCCATGCTGGCGTCCTCTCGACAAAACTTACCCACAGGGAAGAAGCCCGAAAACCGGCGACAAACACCGACTATTGGACGTCCTATGTTTCGGGTCACGAAATGGAGAACCAGACCTATCCGATCAAATGAAAAACCGCATGCATCGGAAGTCCAAGAAGGTCGAAACACGTGCGCGATGGGCGACGAGTGCTCGCACTCAGCCCACCGGAAGGCTACGTCCGCCACATGAAGGTTTTGGGACTCGATGAGGCTGGCCGTGGATGTGTTCTGGGGCCTTTGGTGGTGGGTGGCTTCGTTGCGACCGACGGCGATGAGTCTGCCCTGCGAGAAGCGGGCGCTGACGACTCCAAGCGGTTGAGCCACAAGCGCCGTGTCCGGGTCCGGGAAGCCTTGCGGCCCCTTGGCCAACCGCTCTTGCGGGAATTTACTCCCGCCCAGATCGACGCTCACAACATCAATGAACTCGAAGAAGAAGCCTTCGCATCGATGATCCTTGAAGCGGCGCCCGACCACGTGATCATCGATGCCCCCTGCAACCCCCGCGGCATACCTGCTTTCGAGCAGCGCTTGTCTGCACGGATCGTGCGAGCTGGCGGGCGGGTTCCCGGTTTCACCATCGAGCCCAAGGCCGACGCAAACTTTCCCGTATGCGGTGCCGCCAGTATCTTCGCAAAGGTCCACAGGGACGCCGCAATCGAGGCCCTTGGGCCAGTGGGATCCGGCTACCCATCCGATCCCGTGACCCGGGAATGGCTCAAGGGCTTCCTGAGACGGGGCGAGGCATTTCCGGACAGCGTCCGAACCCGCTGGGCGACCATCGAGAACCTTCGCCAACAGATGCTGTTCTAAGGTGAGACTCGGCCTCTCCATCCCCCTCTACAACGAGGAGGCCCTGGTCACCCAAGTGGTGACTGCTCTCCAGGCTACGCTCGACGATGCGAGAATCGAGTACACCTTGGTGCTCGTAGACAATGGCAGCACAGACCGAACGGGAACGATCGTCGACGAACTCGCCCACGGAGACAGGATCGAGGCCATCCACCTGTCCCAAAATGCTGGGTATGGGGGCGGAATTCTCGCTGGTATACATCACCTAAGAAAATGCGGCATGCCCGATGTGGTCGGATGGTACTGGGGCGATGGACAGGTCAGTGCGGACACGGTGCCACCCCTATTTCGAGCCATCTCGGAGGGTTTCGACCTGGCCAAGGCCCAGCGCACCAAACGACAGGAAGGTTTTCGTCGACGCATGATCGCCACGATCTATGCGGCGATTATGCGCGCCATGGGTGTTCGGACTCCCGACGTGAATGGCTGCCCGAAGCTGCTGTCTGTCGCCACCCTAGAGAACCTTCAGCTCTCCTCCACAGACTGGTTCTTGGATGCAGAGGCGGTCCTTGGAGCGGAAAGAGGGGGTCTGAAAATCTACTCACACCCGGCGACTATGCTGCGTCGCGAGGGGGGAGTGAGCAAGGTAAGTGTCCGCACCTTATTCGAGTTTTTAAGGAACATTCTCCAGTGGAAGCTGGGCTTGCGACACTCGGCACAAAGCGCTAACCACGGGCCATGAAAACTCCCGTTGTAGCCGCACTGTGCCTTCCTTTCTTGCTGCTATTCGGCTGCGCAAAAACCGATACTGAGAACAACGCAACCGACTCAGGTGACTCGGGAATGAACTTGGGAGACGGCCCGGGACCTACCTATGGGAATGGAACCTTGGGCGTCCGCTTTGCCATCGACGACGATGTTGCAGAGAGCATGGACTTACCGCCGGCCGGTATGTTCATAGGAGAGGTCTACAATGCTGAGGACGTGACGGGTCTCGGACCGAATGATGGTGCGGTGCCCCTCACTGATTTCACGGTCGAACTGGACCTCGCGA
>CAWVVG010000278.1:0-5077 GCA_963932775.1 uncultured bacterium | reverse complement strand
CTGGGTGGCGAAATCGAGAACGCCAGCTGGTTGGCGCTGTGGCCGGGCCGCAAGGCCTATGAGGACAAGGGTGGCAAATGGACCGCCAAGATCAATGTCAAGAAGGGTGTCGCGGGCTCTCCAGCCGAGGACCCCTACCAAGTCGACGGGCTCTCCGGTGCGACGATTACCAGCCGAGGTGTGGGCAGTCTTGTTCGCTTCTGGCTTGAAGACGAGCGTTTTGGGGCCTACCTGGCCAACTTCAGAGACAAGAAACTCAAGGGAGGGCAAGGCTGATGGCGAAGTCCAAAGAGATTCTCCTCGACCCATTGTTCAACAACAATCCAATCGCCGTGCAGGTCCTCGGGGTGTGCTCGGCTCTGGCAGTCACGACCAAGCTCGAGACATCCATCGTGATGTCCCTGGCGGTGATTGCGGTGTTGATGGGCTCGAACTTGTCCATTGCCTTAATTCGGAGGTTCATTCCGCCGAGCATCCGAATCATCGTTCAGTTGACCATCATCGCATCCTTGGTGATTGTGACCGACCAGATTCTGAAGGCCTATGTCTACGACATCTCGAAGCAACTCTCGGTGTTCGTTGGCTTGATTATTACCAACTGCATTGTGATGGGTCGTGCTGAGGCCTTCGCCATGCAGAACACTGGGAAAGACTCGGTGGTCGATGGCATCGGAAACGGGCTTGGCTACTCGGTGGTGCTCATTGTGGTGGGCTTCTTCCGCGAGCTGTTGGGCTCCGGGAAGCTCCTTGGTTTCTCAGTCTTTCCACTGGTCACCGATGGTGGCTGGTATCAACCCAACGGGCTGATGGTACTCGCACCGGGTGCCTTCTTTTTAATCGGTATATTTATTTGGATCCTGCGATGGCGAAAGCCTGAGCTGGTCACTGCGGACTAGGGGGACACCATGGAAGAACTTCTCAGTTTGTTTGTAAAGGCCGTGTTCGTCGAGAACATGGCGCTCGCCTTCTTTTTGGGCATGTGCTCCTTTCTGGCTGTGTCCAAGAAAGTGGAGACTGCGATGGGCTTGGGCGCCGCAGTCGTGTTCGTTCTCGCCGTCACCACGCCCCTGAACAACATCATCTACACCTACTTCCTGAAGGAAGGGGCGATGGTCTGGATTCACGCTTCGTTCGCGACCATCGACCTATCGTTCCTGAACTTCTTGACGTTCATCGCCACCATCGCCGCCACTGTGCAGGTGGTTGAGATGACGATGGACCGGTTCATGCCGGGCCTGTACAACGCCCTCGGCGTGTTTCTGCCCCTCATCGCTGTGAACTGCGCCATCCTGGGTGCTGCATTGTTCATGGTAGAGAGAGACTATGGGCTGGCCGAGAGCACAGTCTTTGGCTTGGGTTCAGGTGTGGGCTTTATGCTCGCCATCGTCGCCCTGGCCGCGATTCGCGAAAAGATGCGCTACTCGAATGTTCCACCTGCACTTCGAGGCTTGGGCATCACGTTTATCGTTACCGGCTTGATGTCCATTGCCTTCATGGCATTTGCTGGCATTCAGCTCTAGGACGGAGGAAATATGATCACAATTCTGAGCGGCGTTGCCATCTTCATTCTCACCATCGTTGGATTGGTGGCGGTGCTGATGTTTGCCCGCGACAAGCTCGTTCCATCCGGCAGCGTGAAGATCTTCGTCAACGGCGACGATGCCAACACCATCGAGACCCAAGCGGGCTCTACGCTGCTCAATACCCTGTCTGCCCAGGGGATCTTCATTCCCTCTGCTTGTGGCGGAAAAGGTACCTGCGGTGTGTGCAAGGTTGATGTGCACTCCGGTGGCGGCGCCATGCTGCCCACTGAAGAAGGCCACATCAGCAGAGGCGAGGCCCGAGCAGGGTGTCGCTTAAGCTGCCAAGTGAAGGTCAAGGAAGACATGGCCATCGAGCTGGAGCCAGAGATCTTCAGCGTGCGAAAGTGGACCTGCAAGGTGCGCTCCAACGTGAACGTGGCCACCTTCATCAAGGAGCTCGTGCTCGAATTGCCTACCGGTGAGACCGTTCCGTTCCGGGCGGGTGGATACATTCAGATTGAGTGCCCGCCCCACGTTGCTGAGTACAAGAACTTCGATGTCGAAGATGAGTACCGCGGAGACTGGGACAAGTTCGGTATGTGGGGCTTTGTGTCGACCGTCAAAGAGACCGTCGTGCGCGCCTACTCCATGGCAAATTATCCGGGTGAGGAAGGCATCATCATGCTCAACGTTCGAATCGCGAGCCCTCCCTGGGACCGCGCCAAGAATGCCTGGGCCCAAGTGCCTCCGGGCATCATGTCCAGCTACATCTTCGACCTCAAGGAGGGCGACGATGTGGTGATCTCGGGTCCCTTCGGTGAGTTCTTCGCCAAAGACACCAAGTCTGAGATGGTCTTCATTGGCGGAGGCGCAGGAATGGCGCCCATGCGCTCGCATATCTTCGACCAATTCCACCGGATCAACACCGACCGCAAGGTCAGCTTTTGGTACGGTGCTCGGTCCTTGCGGGAGGCGTTCTACGTCGACCACTTCGATAAGATCGCCAACGATAATCCCAACTTTGAGTGGCACCTGGCGCTCAGCGATCCGGTCGAAGAAGACAAATGGGAAGGCCACACGGGCTTCATCCATCAGATTGTGTTGGACAATTACCTGTCCCAACATGAATCCCCGGAAGACGTCGAGTTCTACATGTGTGGTCCGCCTATGATGAACATGGCCTGCATCAACATGCTCGAAGAGCTGGGTGTTGAGCCCGAGAACATCATGCTTGACGACTTCGGCGGTTAGGCCTGTGGGCCCCAATTCCGACGGTCCGCCACCTCTGCGGAAGATGATCTTGCCTGCGATATTTGTGGGTGGTCTGTTCTACGTCAGCTTCACCCGCACCCCACAGCTGCCTCAGCAGATTGTGATTCAGGGAGAGGCGTTGGGGACGACCTGGACTGTGAAGTCCTCGGAGCCGGCCACAAGTGAGTCGGAACAGGCACTCAGGACGGTGGTGGTCGATGCGCTCCGCCTGGTCGATGAGCAGATGTCCACCTATCGACCCGACTCGAACTTGATGAGCCTCAACGCCGCTACCGCAGCGGATGGCTTTGGAGTTCCCGAGCAGTTGGGTGAGGTGCTCACCGAAGCGCTGGTCGTGGCCAGTGCTTCGGGTGGTGCCTTCGATGTGACCATTGGCCCAGCAGTCCGCGCGTGGGGCTTTGGCCCGGACAAGACGGCTACGCCACCAAGCTCCGAAGTGCTCCAGGCGCTGACTTCCTACGTAGGCTCGGACAAGCTGCGCCTCGATGGCTCTACGGTCTACAAGGCCCACCCAGCCCTCGAAATCGATCTCTCGGCCATCGCCAAGGGCTATGCGGTCGACCTCATCGCTGAACGCTTGGCGGGCGAAGGTCGGAGCAATTTGATGGTGGAGGTCGGCGGTGAGATCGTGGCTCGGGGCAGCAATCCGGCCGGTAAACCGTGGCGATTGGGCATAGAAACGCCGACATCAGAGGGTCGGGAAGTGCTCAAGGTTGTGCCCTTAAACAACGCGGCAATGGCCACCAGCGGCGACTATCGAAACTACTACGAGGTGGATGGCAAGCGTGTGTCGCATCTCATCGACCCTCGAACCATGAGACCCATAGAGCACAGCCTCGCGAGCGTGACGGTGATTCACCAACGATGCTCGACGGCCGATGCATGGGCAACGGCGCTCAGTGTGTTGGGCGAAGACGATGGTTTTTTACTTGCCGAGGCCCAAGGATTGCAGGCCTTCTTTATTGTTCGGGACACCGATGGCTCCTTCTCCAGCAAGTCAACGACATCGTTCAGCGCGCTGCAGGAGTAAGCGACCGACATTACTGGAAGCCCTATGGGCCCGAGGAGTGTTAGAGCATTGGTAGGAGGTGAATCATCATTTGGTTGGTCACATTCGGTGCGATGGGCTTAATGATGGCCATGATGGCGGTCGGCGTGGTCTTTGGCGGGCGACGACTGCGGGGATCCTGTGGCGGACGCGGTGGTGATGACTGCGTGTGCGATGAAAATGGCAATCCGATTGAAGGATCCGATTGCGACGAGGACCCACGGGCTTGTGACATCGACCCAGAGAGTTGTGCGTTTGCCTCCAAGGCCTGCGAGCTGAAGTATGCCCATGCGGGTGGTGGTCTGTTCGCCAAAGCGATGCGGTCTGTTGTTGGCGGTGACGGGGCCCAAGCGCGCTAAAATGGTGGAAGGCGTCAACAACGAGCTGCGCACAATGATTCGGGACTTGGCCCTGAGGCGGGAGTCCCACGACCGACGGCAGCTGTACTGGGCGCTCATTCAAGCCCAGCTATGGACGCCAGTGCGATCGACTTCGGCTGAGGGACATGTGCAACCCGCAGACCTGCATCCATTGGACCGTGAGGCCCTCGGTGGCTTGGCTTCCTACGGTGTATTTACCCACGAGCAGGCAGCGGAAGGGTGGCAGGCGAGCGGTACAGAGGCCTCCGGGCTTCGACTGGAGCGGATTCGATTTGTAGACTTGCTCCCGCTTCTCATCGATGCCGGTGTGGGCTCTTTGTACATCAATCCAGATTCAAAATTCAGTGGGGAACTGTATCGGCACGAACTCGAGACTTGTCTTGAGGGTGCCCGCAAGTTGGCGGCTCGGAAAACAAGCCCGAAATCCACCACCGAAGATGTCGCGCCGGAGGTCCCTGTGCTTGGTTTTTGGGGCCGCATCCGCAGCCTACTCCCGTGAGGGTTCTTGTCACCGGAGCCGGCGGCCTTGTGGGTTCCGCCCTCGTTGGGACCGGGCAGGTTTTTGGCCTGGACCGTACCGAACTGGACATTACAGATTCGGCTGCAGTGGGTCGGTTGCTCGATAGTGACAAGCCCACGGCGATCATCAATGCGGCGGCACAGGCCTCTGTGGATCAAGCGGATGCTGATCCGGCGTGGACGGGTCGGGTCAACGGCGAGGCCCCAGGGGACCTCGCACGCATGGCGGCACACAGAGGGGTTCGATTCGTTCACTTGTCGACGGACTATGTACTCGATGACCCAGAGCGCGACCGCCTGACGGAAGACTTGGAGCCCAGGCCTCGGTCCCTAGA
>CAWVVG010000277.1:0-5080 GCA_963932775.1 uncultured bacterium | reverse complement strand
ATGCCGACGCGGATGCCGACGCGGACGCCGACGCGGATGCCGACGCGGATGCCGATGCGGATGCCGACGGGGATGCCGACGGGGATGACACAGGTAGTGGGGCCGACACAGGCACCGACCCACTCGCTGACACAGATGGGGACGGCATTCCAGACTTCGAGGAGATCGTCCTCGGTGAAGACTGTGCCAAGAGCGACCCCGCATTTATCGATACGGACGGGGATGGCGTGAACGACCCGGACGACCCGTTCCCGCGAGATCCGTGGCCGGAGTACATGATCACCACCAACGACGTGGGTACCATCGATCTTCAGCTGTCCAACCGCGACGGCACCTTCGAGCCCCCGGTCCAGATTGGCAGTGAATACGGGGGTACTGAGCTGATGGAATACCGTTATCTCCGCTTCATCGTCTCGGACTTCGATGCGGACGGAAAGACCGACTTCTTGGCATTGGGCGACCCGGACCCAGGCGTCCCGGGCCCGGTGGACCTGTGGTGGTTTTGGAGAGATGCCCACTCTGCGGGTTTCATCCAACGTTTCTTGGGAACCCATGATCGCAACCCTCTCAAGTCGACTGCCGATCTCAACGGGGACCAGTTGGTCGATCTTGTTGCGCTGGAAAAAAACTCCGGATCCATCACTGAGGCGCGGGTGACGGTGTACCAGAACGCGGCGTTAGTGGCCGATACTTCGTGCTTCTCGACCACAGATCCGGCCAACCCTGAGGGCTGTGCATTCATCGAGGTTGCCGCGGTCGACCTCACTGTATGGGCCGCGGGTCAATGGGGTCTGAACCTCTCCCGAGATGCGGTTGACCTTGATGGCGATGGTCATCGAGACATGGTGGTCTATCGCTTTGCCAGCGGCGGTGATGGTGAGGTTGATGTGGCAATCTTGCGTGGGCTGGGGGACGGTACCTTCACCGAACTGGAGGAAGACGCCGTCGAGTTTGTCCACAACAACGGTGCCTGCGGTTCGAGTCCGAGCAACATCGCCTTGCTCGCTGACTTCGACAATGATGCG
The DNA here is from genome assembly GCA_963932775.1 of uncultured bacterium. Lineage (GTDB taxonomy): Bacteria > Myxococcota_A > UBA796 > UBA796 > UBA796 > UBA796. Next base: position 4,055 of record CAWVVG010000277.1, on the reverse strand, counting down.
ATTGGTGATGTGCTCTTGGGTCTCGACGATGACGGGGACGCAGGCAGTGCGTGGTTCTATCCTGGGCGCATCGAGGAGGGGGGCTTCATCTTCGACTGGGAGGGCTGCGTCGAAGCCTTCGACCTTCACCCAGAGTACGAGAGTGGGGGAGAATCGCCGGGTCATGCGCCCAATTCCTATAATTTCGACCTCGACTTCGACGGCAATGAGGATGTGCTCATCGGCTACCGTCACGTGGCTCCTTGGGTGTCACCTTCCCGCATCGTCTGGCTCCGTGGCCTGGGAGATGGCACCTTTGAGCCGCCGAGTGTGATTCGCGACTTTCCAGGGGGAGACAACGGCCTCCGGCTGGCTGTTCCACGCCGTACATGCGCACGGTATCCCGGACTGTAGGGTCGAAATAAAGGCCCATGGTGAGGCTTAGGGGCTAAAACTGCCAAGCTCAATGGGCACAATGCCACACCCGCTGCGGCAATCTACTCCCCATACTAGCGGTGACCGATGCTACCCGCACCGCCCAAGACCTGACTGCCACCTGGTCCGCCAAGGGTGCTACCGCTTGCCAAGTCGCTGTCCCTGCGGCCGCTTGCTGATGAGCCCAGGATTGCTTTTATCCTTGGGCATCAGGTCCTACTGTTCATTCACGCTTGACCATGGCCTGGAATACTTCTTGGCCCAGATCGCCTGCAGCCACACACACGCCGCCGAGTGGTTCCCATCCCTCGGCCATTTCCTTTTTGACGGCCGCCATCAAGAGGTCACCGTGAATTTCCCATAGGATTTTGTAGTCGACTATCTTCGTGTTCATTTTTTCTACCTCTGAAAGTCCGGCTCTATAACCGGCTCATCCGTGATTTTCAGGTGGGACTGTCAGTGTCCGATCTCGTGGGCCTTAAAAGGTGTGCCTGGTCTATTTTGTATTTCCGCCAGGCCTTTGCCCACATGGAACTACTCAAAGACCTACTTAGGGTCACCGAAAAGGGTGGTGGCGATGGAGCCGTCTGCGAGCCACTGACAGAGCCACGTGATGTGAGAGCGGATACAGAATCTGTATGACAACGGCACCCCCACCGAGCGACTGGCTCCCCGATCGCGACCTGCTGGTCATCATGGGTACCGGTGCTGAGGCCCAGGCAGAAGAGCACCTCGCAGCAGGCTTTCACCGGGTCCTCGCCATTGTCCCGGAAGGACTTGTAGCCGCCAAGCAAACCCGCGCTGAGACCGTCAGAACACAGGCCGGACTCAAGCCCTACGTCTGGTCAAACAACGTCAGCCTCAGGCGCATCTCGTTGCGACTCACCCCCGACGGCGGCGTTGACCAAGACACCGCCCGCCAGTGGCTCACAGCGCTCAGCCAGATTGCCGAGCAACACCGCAGCTTCCACGCCACCATGGCGCACCTCGGACCCCTCTGGGCGAGCAACGGCATCGCCAATGCCAGTGCCGTCGCCGCCAACCCCATGATCGGCGACTTTGGCGAGACCTTCCGTGGCGTGCCGCTCATCGTCGTAGGTGCTGGGCCCAGCTTGGCAGGCAACATCGCACAGCTCAAGGCCGCCAAGGGCAAAGCCATCGTGCTGGCCCTTCACCGGACCCTCGAGTCACTGCACCGTGCAGGCATAGAGGCCGACCTCACCATCGCCCTCGAGCCCAGAGACGTGAGCCACCAATACACAGGTGTTGGTGCCGACAAGCTCGCCGCATCCATCCTCTCGACTGCCGTGCATCCGAGCCTCGAGCACACGCCCATCGAGCGCACCATCCACTACACCTGCCAGGGCCGAGAAGAGTGGCTGCTGGCACCCGAAGACCGTCGCCACGAGGCCCTCAGCCTGGGCACTGTCTCCCACTCTGCGGTGTCGCTCGCCAAGGCCTGGGGGTGCGACCCCATCATCTTGGTGGGACACGATCTCGCCTTTCCTGGCGGGGCCATCTACCATGCCGATGGTGCTGACGGAGACACCCGATTGGTCCGCGATGAGGCGAGCGGCCAGTGGAAAATGGAGAGCAACAGCGGCCATCGCCGGACCACCCTGGCCGAGGCTGCAGACGAACCCTTCGATGTCGTCGAGGTCGAGGGCTACAGCGGCGGCACCGTCGTGACCTCAACAAGCTTCAACGAGTTCCGCCGGACCCTCGAGGAGATGGCGCGGGACTGGTCAGGGGAGACCACGCTCATCAATGCAACCGAGGGCGGTGCCAAGCTCAGCGGCTGGCAGCAAGCCCCGCTCGCCAGCACGCTGGCAGTACTGCCGGACATTCACCTCGACGTCCACACGCGGCTCGAGACTGACGCACAGCCGCAGCTCATTGCCCAACGCGGTGAGCGAACACGAACCATAATGACTCAGCTTCAACAGCAGCTTGGTCAAGTCGTGAAGCGAAGCGCACAGTGTGTGAAGCTTCTGGAGAAGTGCTTGGCGTCACCAAACCCACAGCGACTCGCCAAGCTCGAGACCATCGAGAACGCACTCAAGGCCGAAGCCCGGGGGATTGCTCCGCTCACCCTGGCCACTCAGCACGACCTCACCGTGATTGTCAGCCGCTCCTCAGAGGTCAAGAGTCTCTCCGACTCACTCAGACTGAGCCGCGAACTGTACAGGATGCTTGGCCAGCAGGCGGAGCGGCTGCTGACAGCATTGCCAGCTCAGTAACAAGCCCGACTCGGCTCAACGAAACGACGGCGACCTCAAGGTGAAGTCGCAATGGCTACGGAATTGAAGGACCGTCGCCCGCCGGGCCTTTGCCCACATAGAAGTACTCAAAGACCCGCTTGGGGTGGCCGGCGGAGATGTTCTGGTGGGAGCGGGTGCCACCGCAGCAGACGAAGGGTGTGCCACGGGTGGCGGCGTGCTCCGCTGTTCTGGAGAGGCGCTCGCCGGACAGGGTGGGGGCGATGGAGCCGTCGGCGAACCGGTATTGGTCGTCGAGTATTGCAGGTGTGTACGGTGTGCTGATCTGGACCTGCCCGCTGGATGACACACGAACCAATGTCCGGCCCTCCACGGGTGGCAGTGGGCCAGCACCATCGACCCCATACTCGACCACGACCCAGCCTTCGTGGCCATTGGGAAGCACAAAGTCACGTGCGTGAGCCCGCTTGTCTGACCCCGACTGGCCAAAGCAAGCAAAGAGTGGGAACAGCACCGTGAACAAAGACATGAATTCACCCTTGAACATTGAGGGAACTCTCGCTCAAGCAGTCTATCAGTAGGGGTTGGAAGTGTCAGACACGGACCATTAGCCGCATACCGTTTCGGCCTTGACTTACCTGTGGGTGGGTCAAGTTGAGGCGGATGAACCGCCGTGTGCGGACGAACCGATGGCATGCAGCCGCACCAAGAGCGCATCGACGTCCACATCGGCGCTGGCGAATGCAAATCCAACATCGTTAAAGAAGACGCTCTCGGGCCGATTCAGGTGCAGCGGGCCACCCCCATAGGTCCGCACACTGCCTGAGCATTCTTCCACCATCAAGACCACTGCCGCCAGATCCCAGATCGCACACCCGCTCTGTGCCTTCTTGGTTGCCTTGACGTATACGCTGTTGGATTCGGTCAGAAGCTGCAGGCCATTCATCACCGCACCGCCGACAAAGCGGATGTCGAAGTGGGCTTTAATCAGGGGGTAATGGGGGTACGTGGGCAGGCTACGGTCGGCAAACCACGTGGTGGGTTTCGCGTCGTTGCTTGGGCCTACAAAGGCTGCGACTGGCTCCCCGTTGAGAGTGACACCCCTTCCCGTCACCGCCTCATACAGATTGTCGTCAACGGGGTCATAGACCGCCCCCAAGATGGGCTGACCGGACTGAGATACCAAGGCAATCGACGTGGAATATCCGGGTCTGCCTTCGATAAAATGCTGGGTCCCGTCCAAGGGGTCGATGGTCCAGAAAGCGTGCTTGCGAAGACGGCTATCGTCTTGTTCGCCTTCCTCGGCCAGCACGCCTAAGTCGTACCGCTCAATGGTTTGCTTGAGCCTGTCGAGGATGATGGCCTGGGCCTGGATATCAATCTCGGTCACGACATCCGACGCCCGACTCTCAAAGCCCTTGG
>CAWVVG010000276.1:0-5107 GCA_963932775.1 uncultured bacterium | reverse complement strand
CGTCGGCATCTGCGTCGGCATCTGCGTCGGCATCTGCGTCGGCATCTGCGTCGGCGTCAGCATCTGGATCCGGGGGATTGTCTGAGTCACAGACTGCGCCCGCATCAATCCATTCGGTGATGATGTCGATGTTTCCTTGTTCCATCAGGCCCGCGGGCGGCATCGGCCGATCTGCATCGGTGATGCGCTCTACCAACACGCTCCCCTCGGCATCACCCGCCTTTACGAGTGTGCCTCCTCCTGCCTCGACGCCAACCAAGGTGTCGCAGAGGTCACCGTCCAGCGCGAGACCTGCAGATGGGTTTTCCCCACCGTGGCACACTGCACAATTGGTATCAAAGACTTCTGTGACGGCATCAAAGCCCTCACCCTCCACCTCGACCGAGTGCGATTTGAATGTGGTGTCATCACATCCAGCGAATAGCGCGAGCAACATCGTAACCATTTAAAGACCTCCTTAGAACGGCCCCGATTTTGCACTGCAACCAAACTTTTGTCCAGTGGAAACCCAATGAGACCCCAATTGGTCAGAGAATCGACGCCTCAGCGCTTAGCCTTCACACACAATCCAATCGTAGGGGTTCCCATCCCAACAGCTCGTGGTCCCATGAAGCTCCGGATCACAAAAGGAACAAGCCCAGTTCCGAATGGCTGAGAAACCCGAGGACGAAAAGTTCACACACGACGGGCCATCAACGGAGACTGAATGCCCATTCCAGGTACCCGCTGAAGTGTTGGCCTTTGTGATGATCCAGGTGGGGGACACATCGTACGCAGCCAAGGTGTCGATTACATGATTCGCGTCCGTAGAGGTGCTCGGGGAATACCAGCTGAGGCCCCGTTCTTCACAGAATGATTCATAGGTGCTCAAAGGCGCGCTCGAATTGGACTTAAAGACATGGACATTTCGTCCTCCGCTGGTGAACGATTCGTACAGATCGCCCAGATCGATTGTTTCATCCCCACCAACACAGTCATCGTCGATGCCATTGCCAGGGATCTCGGCAACACCCGGGTGGACCGACGAGGATGTGTCATCGCAATCCGACCCGCCATACACGTCCGACTCATGCCCATCTCCATCGGCATCAAAATCTGAACCACCCGCACAATTCGAGTCCACACCATCGTACCAAGCATCGGTAGCACCGGGGTAGGTGGCACTGTTTCCATCGTCACAGTCGATGCCTCCGTGGGAATCCGATTCATATCCGTCCCCATCGGCATCATAGTCTGAGTCGCCCACACAGTCCGAATCGACCCCATCATACCAAGCGTCGGGCGCTCCTGGGTAAACAGCGCTGTCGCCGTCATCGCAGTCGATGCCACCAAATGCCGAGTGCTCCGCACCATCGCCATCCGCATCGTAGTCGGAGTCGCCCGCGCAGTCGCCGTCGACGCCGTCATAGAATGTTTCCAGTGCACCTGGGTAGACCGATGAGTCTTCGTCATCGCAGTCCACATCCAGCTGGAAACCATCGCAATCCGCATCGTACATGGACGACCCCAGATCCCCATCGGTGTCATCGCAGTCCGTCTGGTTCACCACGTGGCCAACGACCGCTTCACAGGACTCAACACCCACGTCCGTGCCATCACCAAAGCCATCGAAGTCTGTGTCCACATAGTACCGAGTCTTGCCCAGGGCACCCTCGAGGTCGTCGTCGTCTGCGGCGCCATCGCAGTCCTCGTCTGCATCGCCCTCATCGCACACTTCGGTGGACCCGGGATAGACACTGGACGCTGAGTCATCACAGTCTCCCGAGATATCGGTCATACCATCGGGTGCAAAGCAGGCGGTGGCAGTCGGCGAGTCGGTGGCCCCGAACCCATCCGAGTCTGCATCGGTAAACCATGTGGTGGTATCAACGGCAGTGGCACCATCCGCCACACCATCGCAATCGTTGTCGATGCCGTCGCAGACCTCGTCCGCTCCGGGATGAACGGCCGAAGCCAGGTCATCGCAGTCGTCGGTTGAGTCAACGTACCCAGCGGGCACCACACAGGCGGTGATGGTGTAGGCGGCCGACCCGTGGGTGTCGCCATCGTAGTCGATGAACCACGTCTCTCCGCCCACCCGGGAGCCATCGTCATCGTCCACATCGCCATCACAGTCGTTGTCGATGCTGTCGCACACCTCAACCGCACCTGGGTGAATGTCTCCGCTCCCATCATTGCAGTCGAACTCGTCGTCGCCGACTGTGGTGCCGGCAGGCGCCACACACGCAAGAACCGGACTCCCCTCCAAGCCAAAGCCATCGCCGTCGGCATCGGTGTAGAAGGTCTCTCGAGAGCTGGGGTCAAGGCTGTCATCCGCATCGTCCCGCAGACCGTCGCAGTCATTGTCCACCGAGTCGCACACTTCAGTGGCATCTGGGTGGATCGCCGCATCGAGATCGTGGCACTCCTCACATGCAGCCCAGCCATCTCCGTCTTCGTCCCTAAAGCCCACCGAACCGTCGCAGTTGTAGTCGGCCGGATCGGTACAGTCGGTCTCGGTAGCACCTGGATGAAACGCGGGATCCCCGTCGTCGCAGTCGAACAGCCCCATGTCTGCCCCGACATACCCGTCGGGGGACGAACATGCGTTGACCACATAGGCTTCAGCGCCCCAGCCGTCGCCATCCGAGTCGCCATACCAGGCGGTAATAGAGTCTACATCCACATCGTCGTCGGCATCGTCCACAAGGCCGTCGCAGTCGTTGTCGATCTCATCGCAGATTTCCAAAGCTCCAGGGTGAATCGCGCCATCCGTATCGTCGCAGTCAAGGTCTTCACCAAAGCCATCGCCATCGCCATCCACCGCTGGCAGCTCCCCGGTGTCCCCGGTATCGCCTGGACTCAACCCCGAGTCCATCGCAGCGGTATCCAGCGGTCCGCCTGAGTCCTCAGCCTCCTCGCCAAACACAAGGGTCACCGAGTCCACACCCACCTCATTCTTCGGATCCCGAATCTCGAGGCGGACAGTGATGCCTTCTGTATAGGGAATCACTACCGAGCATAGGGTCTCTCCCGTGGCCATGACCTCCTCGCCTTCGCATACCTTGTCGTCGTTGATCAACCACGTAGCATTGAGATCTTCAGAGGCATGATCGGGGTCTGCGCCATTGCCCATAAACAGCACCGCCTCTCCCGCCACAACTTCTTCACCGGTCGCATGAGAGGTGATCATTGCGTCGGGGGCCGCATTGAAGGCCGTCAACTTTTCATCTGATCCAGCACACGCCGAAATGAACATCACCCAGAATACACCGCGCATTGAGACCTCCAGCCAACCCAATGGCTTCCCCATAGTAGACAAGGGGGGAGCCATTGGGCAATACCGGGCCGCTGCATCGCCAAACCGACTGCACTACAGATCCCAACAAAAAACCCGCCATGTGGCGGGTTTTTGTCGAAATGGTCGGGGAGACAGGATTCGAACCTGCGACATCCTGGTCCCAAACCAGGCGCGCTACCAGACTGCGCTACTCCCCGCGAATTTGCCCACTAATACGCCTGGCGAGTTTCGGCATCAGGAGGAACAACTCAACGTGGAACATCCGGGCTTGGTTCGGGCCCATTCTGGACGTTTGGCCCCAAAATGTAGGCAATCCGAATGTTCAACATAAGGATCTTGGCTGACCCTCAGCAGATCGTGCACCCGACTAAGATCCCCCGCCTCAGCCATCTCAATGGCCTCAGCCGCCAGATAGTTGCGCAGGACGAACCAGGGGTTGACCTTGTCCATCGCGGCCTTTCGCTCGGCAGCAGAGCGGTCATCTTGGCCCACCCGAGCCAGGTAGCGCACCATCCAAACCCGCCAGGCTGCCCGCAAGGTGTCTGGTGGATCGGCATAGAAAGAATCCCCGATGAGGGCGAAGGGGTCTTCCGCTGCAGCGTGCACATTGGCAAGTCCACGAAAGAAGATTGTCATATCGGTCTCGGCACGCTGCAACAGTGCTGTCAGGTCGATCCATAGCTTTTGATCCGCTTCACCCTGGAAGGACAATAGGCCCAGCTTGGTACTGATCATCCGCTCGGATTCTTCCGTCCATGCCTGCTCATAGGTCTCCACGGTTTCCTTGATGGCATCCATATCGTCCACCAAGGGGTACAGCGCCTCAGCCAGCCGCACAAAGTTCCAGCCCCCCATTTGTGGCTGTAGACCGAATCGATACCGCCGAGTGCCCGCGTCTGTGGTGTTGGGGGTCCACTCTGGGTCGTAGTTATCAATCCATCCGTACGGACCGTAGTCGATGGTTAAACCGAGCAGGGACATATTGTCCGTGTTCATCACCCCGTGTACAAAGCCCACGCGCATCCACTCCGCCATCAGGTGAGCGGTCCGCCCAGCGACGTTCTTGAGCAGGGCCAGAACCGAGTCTTTGGACAAGGGTCCAAGCTCAGGGAAGAACGAATCGAGCGTGTAGGAAGTGAGCGCACGCAGGGTCTCCATATCGTTGCGAGATGCGTGAATTTGATAGCTCCCGAAGCGCAAGAAACTGGGCGCTACCCGGGCCACAACTGCACCCTGCTCGTAGGCGGAGTCGCCGTTGTAGAACATGTCCCGCTCCACCAGATCTCCTGTACCCACCAAGCTGAGTGCACGGGTAGTGGGGACACCGAGGTGATGCATGGCTTCGCTACACAGGAACTCACGAATCGAGGACCGAAGAACCGCCCGACCGTCTGCATACCGAGAGTACGGCGTGGGTCCTGCTCCCTTCAGCTGTACCTCGAAGCGCTCCCCAGCCTTGTTGACCAGCTCGCCCAGAGTGATCGCACGTCCATCTCCAAGCTGTCCGGCCCAGTTTCCAAACTGATGGCCGCCATAGCAGGATGCATAGGGCTTCATTCCACCCACCACGCTGTTCCCTGCCATCGCATCCGCGAACGCTTGTGTATGAACCAGGGTCTCCGGAATGCCCATCGTGCGGGCCAAGTCTTCGGAGTGGGCATGCAGAATCGGTGCAGCGACCGGAGTGGGTTCAACCCGAGAACAGACGGCCTTGATGACCGTCCGCGTCCGATTGGTCTCATCGGGGTCGACCGGCAAACTCTGAAGCAAGCGGTCGTCCCATTGAAGGGAGTTCATTGTAGCTGTTTCCACGCGCTATCCTAACCG
>CAWVVG010000275.1:0-5113 GCA_963932775.1 uncultured bacterium | reverse complement strand
GTGTGCTCTCCAGCGCGTTCTTCCGACTTCCACCGGACGCCCGACAGTTGATGGGGAAGGGCTACCGATTGGTGAGCGCATACGTGGATACACACATCAACGCTGACGCGGAACTGTACGACTGCACGCCCATTGCCTTGGGTCTGTACCGGCCCTTCGACAGCAGACTGATTCGGCCTAAGAATGGCAGCGAGCGAGACAGGCTGTGTAAGAAACAACTCGCCACCCCCGCCTCCGCGAACCCACGCTTCTTGGTGCTGACCTCCATTCCTGAATTCTCCGGACCCGATGCCGTCACCCCCGTCCACGCGGCCGCCGCAGGCTGGACCCTCCTCTACGGCTTCGATATGCACGAACCCCGGGAGCTTAGAGATCCAGGGGAACTCTCGTCCATCGGCTCCGGATGGGTCGCCGTCTTCACCGACACACCCTCGCCCGAGCAGCTCGGTCACAGCATGCTGAATGGACAGACTGCCACCACTGATGCCATGGTCACAGGCGCCCCAACCCGACCCAACCGTACCGCTGGTGCCCCAGCGACAGGCAATCCATGAAGCGCTGGCTCACACGCGCTCTGCTCGACGGAATTGTACCCATAGCGGTACTCATGGGTCTAAGCATCGCGATCATGGGCACCGGCTGGACACAGATGCACAGTGTCATCATCGGCGGGGGCAATGCCACCACACCTTCCGATGTAAACGGCACACTCTGGTTCTACTGGTGGGTCAGCGAAGCCATGAGTCGCGGCGTCGATCTGTTCACACCGGATGTCATCTGTGCGCCCACAGGACAATCCCTCGGCAGCAACTTCCCCCAACACATCGACGCGATGATGGCCGCACCCTTCATCGCAAACCTGCCGTTTCCGGCCAGCTTCAATCTGTGGGTGAGTTTGATTCCGGTCCTGGGAGGCTTCGCCGCTTTTATGGGGGCCCGATGGCTCGGTCTCGGTCGCTCTGTGGCCTTGATGATCGCGGTCCTGTTCGGCTTCAATAGCCTGAGTCTTCACGAGCTCGCGAACGGAAAGCCTCCGAGCGCCATGGTCTTCACTCTTCCGCTGTTCGCATGCGCGTGGATCAAGGCACTGAGCTCAAAAGGCCGATCTTCTCTGGTGTGGATCACCGTGACCGGCTTTGCCGCTGCGCTCGCCATTCAGCACTATGTGTTGTACGCCTTGATCTGCGCACTCTTTGCGGGCTTCACCTTGCTGTTCTTCAGCATCCGACCCGTCGTTGGCGTAAAGCGAAAACGGGCGGTGGTGGCCGGCATCATGGTGGTGTTTATTGGGCTCTCGTTTTCAGCCCCATACCTCAAGCGACTGCTCTTAGAGCGGCGCCCGATGACCTCGGCAACCGCTCCCCGACTCACCGACCCTGCGGTCCTCCGCGAGCAGGCTGAGAGCATCGATGTCGGCTATATCTTCGGGGTCGATGAGGACGAAGACCTGCCCCGCCGTGCAGCATTTCCTGTGGTTCTCACCTTCGCCGCCCTGCTGCTCATCCCTGTTGGAGGCACCCGACACCGGCGATGGCTCATGGCCGCGGCTGGATTCTATCTGCTGAGCCTGGGACCGATGGCGGCCTCGAGCGTCCGGCCTGAAGTCGAGTGGATGACCATTGCTGGGCGCGGGGTTCCGTTGCCGACCTGGTGGCTCAATACAGTCTTCCCCTTCTCCCTCCAATTCTTTCATCCCTGCCGGGTGTTCCCGATGGTTCTTCTGTGCGCAGCCATGTCTGTGGGCACGGGCTTGTCTCACTGGACGCGAGACTGGGGACGTCGGTGGGCCACACCGGTCATTGCCATGGCCATCGCAGTCATCGGACTGGCGCAGGTTCAACTCCAAGGCGGCATGACCATTTTAACCGCCGCGTGGAGCCCACACCCCTTCTTTGAGCGGCTCGCCAATGAAGCCAATCCTGGTGCAATCCTCGAGTTTCCCGTGGGGCTCGGCCACGCCACTGCACCCGAACAGATCGTTCACGGCTGGAAGCGCTCCGAATCCCACCACGACGCCATTGCCGGACTCAAGGCCAACCAACGGCCGGAAGACTGCCTGCAGCTGTCGATCTTTGACTCCCTCTGGGAGATGTCCCGAGGTGACCTCGAGCAACTGCCCAGTCCTGCTGAGCTGAGCGAAGCCACAGAGTCCGGGTTTCGGTATCTCGTGGTGTGGCGAGCCGGCTTCGATGTGCTCCGACAAGCCGGCATCGACATTGATCGTGAACGGAGCATTCGGGGCCTACGAAGGGTCCTCGGCACACCCATTGTGAGCGATGATCAGCTCGTCGTCTGGGCCCTCGGGGACCCATCATGAAGACCTTGGGCTGGGCGGCATCTGCGTTGGTCATGGCCTTTTTTGGACCACTGATGTTCGCTGGACTCGACCAATCCCTGGCTGCAGCCGGATGGTTCCCTCGCAGCACTGGAGCCGGGGGGTTTGAGGGCGTGGCCTTTGCCGCACTCTTTTCAGCCTCCTTGGCCCACGGGACCTGGCGCCGAGTCACAGGCCTGATCCTTGGCGGACTTCTCGCTTTTGTGGGGCTCTGGGCCTCTCGATATCTAATAGGCACCGCCCTTGTTCACAGCACCCTGGACTCCAACCTCCCGATGCTCCATGTCGCCCACTGGGTGTTGATGCTGGCCGCTGCAGGCTTGGGTGCAACCTTGGCGCGCATGGACCCTCGGCGGGGCCGAGACTGGGCCATTCAGGGTGTGTTGGCCCTGGTGGCGGTATGCATTGCCGATGGCATGGTCAGCATGCTGGGAATCGACACCGCCGCCATGGACAAGGTGCTCTACTACCAAACGGTGGAGCTAGAAGTTCACGCGCCAGTGGACGATGCCGAGTTGATCTATGGGCTCAAGCCCAACTCCAGACTCGGTGGCGAAGGGCCCTGGGGTCTGCGGATGGTGTCCGTAAACAGCCACGGTGCCCGCAGTCCCGAGTACCCCACCCTGCGTGACAAGGGGATCCTGCGGACCCTGATCTTTGGGGGGTCCACCCTGTACGGGGCCGGCGTGAGCAACGGAGACACCACACCTGGAGCCATGGACCGAATGCTCGGACCCAACCATGAAGTCTGGAACTTTGGCGTGTGCGCACACAACACGACCCAGGCCGCACACTTGGCCATGGCAAAGCTGGATGAGCTCGCCCCTGACCGGATCATCTTGATGATCACCAATACAGGGCGACGAGCATTCATGGGCGGGCCTCAACACAAGGACGCGGACAAGTCTCACTACTTTTCCAAGAACCCATATTTATACCTTGAGAATTTTCCGCCACCCCGAGGCAGGACAGAGCGATGGCACTCCCTTGGATTGCAGTTTTCGGCCCTGTATCGAACCTTCGCCGCCTGGGATCGAGCCACCTCCGACCCAGACACTACTTACTCGGATCGGGCAGACAAGACGGCCGTTGCAAAGCTCGAAGAACACGCGGCCAAGCGTGGCGTCGAGGTGCTGTATGTGCTGAGTCCTTCTCGAGGCAGCGAGATCAATGCAGACGACCTCGGGGTTCCGACTGGCCGGTGGCTCGACTTAAACAATCCGGGGCGCAGCGGAGACTACCAACAAGCCCACCCACCACCGAAAATCCTTGGCGAATATGCCACCAGCATTGTTCGGTGGCTCAAGCGGCGAGCGCAACCCAACGGGAACTGATCAGTCGAGAAACAGCGCTTCCGGCTCGATAAGCCACACCTTGTCGACCCCATGGCCAGAGATCGCAATGTCCACACTGCCATCGGAACCGATGTCACCCACCGCCATGCTGATGCCCAGCTGCACACCCGAGTCGCCGTAGACGGCGGGCACAACGCCTGGCACCACATGGGTACCACCGGTCCACGGTCCCGACACCGCATACACGGCGCCCCCGCCCGTACTCAAGACATCCGAATTGAAGGCCGAGACCAACAACTCGTCTGCACCGTCACCATCCACATCGGGCACCACGACGGCGAACGATCCAAACCCGGCCCCCAATTCGGTACCCAGGAGCGTCATAAAGGCATCGTCCTCGGTGACAACGCCTTCAAAGGTAGCGCCACTGAGCAACAACAATGCTCCATCCTTTGGACTCTCCGTGCGGCTCCAACCTTGATTCGTCGCAATCAGCAAATCCTCAATCCCGTCGCCGTCCATATCCGGGGCCGTCCCGACAAATGCACCCAAAGAGTCGTCGGGCTCAGAGCCTGAAATAAATCCGTCGGGTTCATAAGAGAACTCAGAAAAACTGAAGGGGCCAAAATACAGATAGGCCCCACCACAATTGGACCCTACACACGCCAGATCGTCGTGACTGGCACCGATGATCGTGTCTTGGATGCCATCCCCATTGAAGTCACCGGCATCGATGGAAACGCCAAAGTTCTCATTAAAGGCAATATCCACCCCCAAGCGCGAGCCCAGCGAATTCATAGAAACATCGGTGGTCCATGCACTGTCAATCCATGAAAACCCGCCACTAGGCCGCTGTGGGCAACCGACGATGAGCCCATCTCCGCCATCTGCCCCAACCTGGCCTGTGGCGAGGGCGTAGCCGCACTGCTGATCTCCAGGGGCTGGTGCATCGCTCAGAAAGGCAAACCGGAAGTCTGAAGAAGGTACGCCCGGAACATAGTCAGCGAGTCCACCCTCGCTTGGGCTTTCGATGCGAACAACGGTGTTCTCACTGGGAGAGCCCACCACCAAGCGCATCTCCGAATCACCGGGCAGTTCTGCCAGGCTGAAGCCAAAGTCTTCGGCGCCTGTGCGAACGATCGTAGCGGCGACCGCTTCAAGCTCAGCAGTCACACCCACTTCGGAATCCAACACATAGACACGGGCTCCACCCGGAGCGCCCACATAGAGCGTGCCTTCCAATCCTATCAGCAGACTGCGGCCCGTCTGACTTCCCTCCATTCCTGACAACTCGCCGTAGGCCAACGCGCTGATCTCGACCGGGTCCACGCAGTCTGGCAGCGCGTCATCATCCAGATCAGTGAAGGTTTCACTTAGATCGCCATCGCAGTCCTGGTCGATGTCATCACAGACCTCTTCGGCACCCGGAAAGATCGAGATGTCGCCATCGTCACAGTCGGTGGAATCCACAACGAATCCCTCC